>NZ_FYAJ01000009.1:0-126748 GCF_900185625.1 Photobacterium andalusiense | reverse complement strand
AATTTGCTTGGCGACCATAGCGTTATGGACCCACCTGATCCCATGCCGAACTCAGTAGTGAAACGTAATAGCGCCGATGGTAGTGTGGGGTCTCCCCATGTGAGAGTAGGACATCGCCAGGCTTTAATTTCTTGTTTTAAGATTTTAAGAAAATCTTAAGGCAAAACAAGTTGCATTTATGCTGAATAGACACTGCGGAGTGGTAGTTCAGTTGGTTAGAATACCGGCCTGTCACGCCGGGGGTCGCGGGTTCGAGTCCCGTCCACTCCGCCATTATATAGAAAAGCCCTAATCGAAAGATTAGGGCTTTTTTACGTTTGTATAAAAGTAAATGATACCGAATAGAGACGGTGAAGTAGTCGTTCAAATGATCAATAATCTCCCCGACATTATTTGGTATTTTCTCTATCCATGGCGTTCGTTATCCCGGTAGCTTAAAACCCATCTAATCACTTGAATATGTATTACTAATATAAGATTAGCTTTCAAACTGTAACCTCATACATATAAAGTGAGTAAATAGTTTGTTGTCAACTCGCACTATTCATTATTATTGCTGCCTTTAATATCATGATTTTTGTTAATCAGTGATGACTGTAAATAGTTGGGAAAGTCGTTCGAGTAAGTAAGCTTGGAATTCTGAATTACTTTTATATTCGATTAATGATGCAATTTCTTGTCCTATTGGAGATAGACGGTAATAAGTAAACGATGTGTTTTTATTATGGCAATTTAAGCTGTAGTGAGCATTTTGCAGATGTAATTGAAACTGCATAAAGTGAGCAATCGTACTTGATTCAAATTCTGTTTTTAGTATAAGCCCTAAGTCCATTAAAATAACGATACTGGAATAGGGAAGGTTGTATTGATCGTATACGATCGGGTAATGTTTTATTTTTGTTCCGAATTGAATGAACTTTGATGGTGTTTTGATACTGGTAATGATTACTTTATTCGTCTTTTTTCCTAGTTGGCAACATACACTGATGACTCGTTGAAATAAGAATGTTTCTTTTTGGGTCATTGAAATCAAAACAGTTAATGTTTTTAAAGATGTTGATCCTGGGCGTATAAGCTCTTTTTTGAGAATTCGAGCCCATAAAATTTGCATTGATGGGCTATATACCTGCTTTGCCATTTGAATAAAACGTACTAACCAATCCTGATCAGGGTCAGTTGTTGCTTCATTTTTACACTCATCGTAAGTTAGTTTGAATATTTTTTCTATATTCTGTTGTTCACGTTGGTATTGTAATTGTTGACTATGCAGATACCGTTCTGCCAAAGATGACTTGTGATCGGACCTAATTAAGCAATCATAACCAAAGTGTTGCGCTAGAGAGTGAGTTCTAGTTTTACTGTTTGTAAAAGATCTTTTTTCTAACGCATTTTTTAACGTTTTTTGGGATGATGTCATTGTGAAATGTCTATTTACAATAAGGCTATTATTAATAGCGGTCACAAATGATATTTCTTGAATGATAAAACAGAGATTAGATGTTTTTTTTCACTAACTCAATGACTTGTCGTATCTGTTGTTGATTAAGCGCTCCTTCATGAATAAATAGGATCTGAGCATTTTTATTTAGGACGATTATTGCAGAACTTTCTTTTTGTAAATCCCAACTTTTTTGTACGTTACCATTACTATCAAGTACAATCGATGACCAAGGATATTGCTTTTTACTTTCTTCAGCAGCACTTTTTACAAAGCTACTTGTTCCCCAAATCGAATCATCTTGGTTGATGATTGTTGTTGTTTGATATTTTTGTTGTGGAAACTTTGCGGCGCTAATCGCATTGACTAATTTTGCATTAATTTTCTTTGCAGATGTTCTACCTGCTATTGCCATTATGATATGTGTTTTTCCTACTAGCTCGGTACTATTCCAAGATTGATAGCCAATACTATTATCATTCAGTATAAGTTCACCTTTGTTCGTTACTGTAATTGCGGGTAGTGTTGTATTCATTTTAAGATTATTGGCGTGAGCTAATGTCGGGATGATCGCAATAAATGCTACTGCTAATAATTTCTTATACATAATAATCCTTTTATTCATAACGTTATTAGTTCTGTTAATTGTATTTTACATAATGATGATTGTAACAAGTTAGTATTAATCACTTAAGCTGAATTTATTTGGCAAACTGTTTGCATATTTTCGATGTTAATAGAAATAAACACGTTGTATTGATTATTATGTGAGGATATATGTTGAGAATCTTTCAAGTCTATCGTCCTGTTCAAATAGCAAAATATGTTAAAAATTTCTTTAAAGGGCGGCTTTTTATCATAGGTATTGGTGGGTTTGAATTTGAATATGGACGTTTAGTTCCACCAAAATCTGCGGACATTAAGTTATTGAATGTCTTATCAGAAGTGAATAAAGAAATTCAAATACTGTCTACGACAATACCTTAAGAAAAGTTAAATTAAGCATGACATAAATAAAGATAGTTATGAGTACGAGAGAAGTAAACTTTAGAATGCTAATAAGAACACTATTTTCATTTTGCGACGCTTGTTGATAATATTTAGTGCATTATTAGTTCTTTTTATGTCAACAATGTGAAGAACTGTTCTAGAGTTATTTGGTTGCGATGTAATTATTTGGGGTTATTACCTGAAAAATTGTTTGTCTCTATAAATATTCGATGTGACGAATTGAATTTGTTGTTAATGATAGATATTTGAATTGAGTAGTTTATTATCAATAATATTGATAGCTATTGTTGGTATGGGTATACAGTATTTACCAAAATAGATCGTGTGAATGAATCTAATTTTTCCAAGAAGCATAATCCGAATGAATAAAGTTTATCAGTGGCTGGGTATTGCATCTTTTGCCTTAGTATTATCAAGTCCGACAATGGCGGCATCTCTTAAAGTTAAGGGGTTAAAAAGCAGCCTTGAAGATAATGTTGATGCGTATCTCTCTGCGATTTCTCCAAGTGATTACAGTGATACGTTACGTTTTCAAGAACAAGTAAAATCTGAGATAAGTCAGGCTTTACAGGCGCTTGGCTATTATCAGCCGACTTATGATTATCATGTAAAGGGCAGTGGCAAAAAAATAGCAATTACCGTAACGGTTGATGCTGGCCCGCGTACGCATATTAGTCAAAGTAATATTGTTATTACTGGCGATGCGAAAGATGATCCTGCTTTTATCTCGTTATTAAAAAATAGCGGTTTAGGTATAGGAAAAGCGCTTAATCAAGGTAAATATGAAACGTTAAAGTCTTCATTGCAAAGTTTAGCGGTACGCCGCGGCTATTTTGATGCGGAGTTAAAGAAGAGCGAATTAGGTGTTATTCCTAGTCGTAATGAAGCGATCATCACGATCGATTTTGATTCTGGGCGTCGCTATACTTTTGGTGAGACACATTTTACTGGCAGCCAAATCAAGGATGAACGTCTGCGTTCGATGATCCCTTATACTGAAAATGAACCCTATTTAGCGTCTAAATTAGGTTTGTATAATGAACGTTTATCTAATATTGGCTGGTTCTCATCTATTTATGTTGGTGGTGATGTCGCTAAACGTAAGGATGATAAAATTCCGATTGAAGTTGCTGTAACACCTCAGGTTAGAAATCAAATTGAAACAGGTATTGGTTTTTCAACTGATACTGGCCCACGTTTGAAATTTAACTGGAAAAAGCCATGGATCACCAGTAATGGTCACAGCTTTTACCTCAAATCAGAGATATCGAAAGAGCAGCCTAAGGTTGAAGCAGCCTATCGAATTCCATTAGATGATGTTCTTAATAATTATTACCAAATTGTTGGTGGGATTCGTTACGTTGATAGTCACGATACTATTAGTACTCAATTGGGCTTAGGTGTCGAACGTCACTGGAAATTGGCGTCAAATTGGGAGCGTACGGTATCGTTACATTGGTTGAATGAAAAATACAAGCAAGGTGGCGATGAAGAAGGTACCTTCAATGTATTTTTACCAGGATTATCTTATAGCAAAAGTGAATTCTCTGGAGGGGTTTTCCCTTCTTCTGGTAGTAAATACAATTTCTCAGTTGAATTTGCGAATAAAGCATTAGGTTCAGATACTGACTTTGTCCGTTTACAGGCAAAATCAGCTTGGATTCGAAGTTTGAGTGAAAATCAACGTGGTATCTTCCGTGTGGCCGGTGGTGCTGTATTGGCTGATAGCATTCGTGATATTCCGCCATCGTTACGTTACTTTATTGGTGGTGATAATAGTATTCGTGGTTATGGCTATGAGTCTATTTCGCCGCGTAATGATCTTGGTCGAATGATCGGTGGCCAATATATGGCAACGACAAGTATAGAGTACCAATATCGTTTGTATGGTAATTGGTGGGGTGCATTATTTTATGACTATGGTTCGACCTGGAATAACAATAAACCAGATTGGATGCGAGGTACGGGCTTTGGTGTGCGCTGGGCATCTCCAGTTGGTCCTGTACGTATTGACTTTGCTTGGGGACTTGATAAACCCGACAAGGATAAATTTCAACTTCACTTTAGTTTAGGGCCTGAATTATGATCTGGGTGAAGCGTATTGCTTTGGCTATTTTAGCCCTGTTATTATTTTTAGTTATTGCTGTTGCTGTTATTTTATACACTCCTGCGGGATTAAAAGTTGCTAGTTGGGGGGCGCAAAAAGCCTTACCTGCGTTATCAATTGGTACCACAAAAGGATCACTATTAAGTGGTTTTCAAGTTGATGATGTGCGTTATCAAGATAGCAATATGAATTTAGCGGTTAAACAATTACATTTAACATTGGATGAGCGTTGTTTATTAACGCCTGAAATTTGTATTTCAGATTTAGGTGTAAAAGGCGTTAAGTTCTCGATGCCTAAATTACCGCCAGCAACTGAGCCTGAGCAACCGTCTGAACCGGTAACAGAAATCAGTCTTCCAGTCCCAATCAAAATTGATAAAGTTACTTTAGATAATATTGATCTTGATATTCTAGCCAATAAAGTTAGCTGGCAACATTTTGCTACTGCTGCAACCGTGGTTGGTAGTCATGTCACGTTAAAACCAACTGATTGGCAGAATATTAAGTTAGCACTTGCTCCGGCTGAAAAGTCTGATAAAGCAAAATCTAAGCCAGCAGCAAAGATTAAAGCTAAGTCTGACACTACCGCGATTACATTGCCTGATGTTGTATTGCCAATGTCGTTTGATATTGAACGTTTTACGATTAAAAACTTTGAGTTGGTAGGTAAAACCCCACAAAAAGTATCATTACTTGAGCTGATAGCATCAGGGAAAGGCAGTGAAATTAATGTTGAAAAGTTACAGGTTAATGCACCACAGGCTGATTTAAATGCCAAGGCACAAGTAACATTAGCGGGTGATTATCCATTAACATTAAATGCGAATGCTAAGATCGCAATGAAGCCTGTTAATGGGCATCAGTTAACGTTAAAAGCCAGTGGTTCATTACAAAAGTTACTTGTTGATGCTCAGCTAAAAGGCAAGTTGGATGCGGTTATTAAAGGTCAGTTATCGCCACTTAAAGCCGATTTTCCCTTTGATGTCGCAATGTCGAGTAAACACTTGCAGTGGCCAATTGATAAGTCAGCAGAATTTACGGTTGATAATACAATAATTGATGCTAAAGGTAGCTTGAAAGGCTTTACGTTTAAGGCCAAAAGTAGCATTGATGGCACTCCAATGCCTGCAGTTAAATTAGCGTTAAATGGTAAAGGTGACTTAAATAAGGTTGATCTTTCTTCTTTGAAGATTAATACCTTAGGTGGCGTGATTACTGGTAATGCACAAGCTGATTGGCAAAAATTAGTCACCTGGAATGGACAACTGGCGTTTGCGAATATTCAACCGGGTTTACAGTGGCCTGCAGCTAAAGGTAACGTCAGTGGCAAATTTGTAACCTCTGGTGGATTAACCAAGCAAGGTGGTTGGTTTGTTAAACTGCCACAGTTAGACATCGATGGCATTATTATGAAGCAAGCATTAACACTTGTAGGTAAGCTAGATGCCTCTGACGTTAATGGTAAAGGTGATTTACTGCGAGTAAATACGCCTGGATTGACATTAAAACACGGTCCTAATGGGATGGTAGTAAAAGGTCAATTAGATAAAGCTTGGAACATGATAGCGAAGATTGACGCGCCGGATTTATCTAAATCATTAAAAGGTTTACATGGTGCTGTTAATGGCGATGTTAAGTTATCTGGCAGTATGGCAACCCCAGATATTAAGCTTGATTTACAAGGTAATGATTTAGGTTGGCAGCAATTAGCACAGTTAGCATCATTTGATCTTAAAGGCGATGTGACTCCTTTACCTGATATGAAGGCGAATATCAGCCTAACTGCAGCAAAAGGTAAATATGGTACAACAACATTAGATGATCTTAAGGTTCTATTTAAAGGTACTGAGCAAAAGCATAGTTTAAGTGTTAATGCTAAAGGTGAGCCTGTTGGTGCTAATTTATTGATTGATGGTAGTTTTAATAAGAAAACAGGTTGGCAAGGTACGTTAGCTAAAGGTGATATTAGTACACCGGTTGGTGATTGGGTACTGAACCATACGACACCGATTCGTTATGATCTTAAAACGGCGATGGCAACCGTAGGTGCTCATTGTTGGCAACAAGGACAAGCAGCAATTTGTTTAACCCAAGATCTTACTGCTGGTGCTTCAGGACAAGCGAAGTTAGCGATACGTAAGTTTAACTTTGATCTGTTAAAACCGTTCTTACCACCAGAGTTAAAGGTTAATGGTGAGTTAGGAGCAAATGTTGATGCCAAATGGTCACCTAAAGCAGCGCCATATCTAAAGGCGAATATTATTATGCCTGCCGGTAGAATGAGCCAGCAAGTAAGTAGTGATGAGCAGCCATTAGTATTAGGGTGGAATAAAGTAACCGTCAATGCTGAGATGCAAGATAATACTTTAAATACTAATTGGTTAGTTGCTATTAAGAATAATGGTAATTTAAGTGGTCAGGCAAAGATCACCAACCTTCAAGGTGATAAACAGATCAATGCTAATGTTAAACTTGATCGTTTTACCTTAGGTTTCCTTGAGCCTATGATTAAAGATTATCATAAGTTTGGTGGTCAAGTTGATACTAATTTGAGCGTGACTGGACCTATTTTACATCCTAAAGTTAATGGCTTATTACAAGTGACTAAGCTTGAAGCTACAGGACGTAAAGTACCGTTAGATGTTAAAAATGCAGATATCAAATTAGCATTTAATGGCTATAACGCTAACTTGATCGGTAATATTTATACGCCAGATGGTCAATTATTACTACGTGGTAGTGGTGATTGGCAGGATATGGCAGCTTGGAAAACGAAGCTTAATATCAATGGTAAAGAGTTGAAAGTGAGTATGCCACCAATGGTAGCATTAAAAGTTTCTCCTGATTTAACCATTGAGGCTACGCCAACGTCAGCAGAGATCACCGGTAAAATTGGAATTCCGTGGGGAAGAATTACGGTAAATCAATTACCTAAATCAGCGGTAAAAGTATCGAAAGATCAAGTGATCTTAAAAGATAACTTACAGCCAGTGATAGAAAAGTCGACGGTTCCATTTGATATCAAAACCAATATATTTGTTCATATTGGTGATGACGTTAAATTGGCTGCGTTTGGCTTAAAAGCAGGCTTGTTAGGTGATCTTAATGTTCGTCAAAATGGCAAAGGACCGATGATTTATGGTGAAGTAAATATCGCCAAAGGATCATATTACCGTGCGTTGGGACAAGAATTGTCGATCCGTAAAGGACAAATACTCTTTAATGGTCCAGCAGAGCAACCTTATCTCTCTATTGAAGCGATTCGCGATCCTGATAACGTCGAAGATGATGTTATTGCCGGAGTACGTGTTACAGGTCCTGCTGATAAACCAGAAGTGAATATTTTCTCGGATCCTGCAATGCCACAGCAAAATGCATTGTCATATATTCTAACGGGTAAGAATCTTGATGCTGAGAGTTCTGGTGATAGCAGTAGTGCAATGACAACTGCTTTAATTGGTATGGGCCTGGCGCAAAGTGGTCAGCTTGTTGGTGATGTTGGTGAAGCTGTAGGTGTTAAAGATCTAAGCTTATCAACTTCAGGTGCCGGTGATGATTCACAAGTGACGATCAGTGGCTATATTGCTCCCGGGTTACAGGTGAAGTATGGCGTAGGTATCTTTAACCAAGTTGATGAATTTACGTTACGTTATAAATTAATGCGAAATTTGTATGTTGAAGCGGTTTCTGGTCTTGATCAGGCTGTTGATTTACTTTACCAATTTGAATTTAATTAATCACAATATAGATATTTAGCTGGTAACAATAACAAGCCCGATTAGCAATAATCGGGCTTTTTTATCTCTTTTATTGAGTCGGTAGCGGTTGTGCTGATTTAAGTTTTTTATAGTTAAGACCATTGTAGATTGCGGTGTAGCCTAATTTTTCTAGTGTTGTTGCGGCTATTTCTGCGCGTCGGCCTGATTTACAATACAGTAATATAGGCTGAGCTTTATCAGGATAATGCGCCACTATAGTCGCGATCTGTTGATAAGGTATATTGATGGCTGAATCTAAATGACCATCGTTAAATTCAGCCGCTGTTCTAACATCAATAATGACATTGGGCTGTTGTTGCTGTAATTGCCAAAACTGCTGCACAGAAACATTTTTAGCATAGCTGGTTGAAGTCAGCACTGACAAGCTTAATGTGGTAATGAGTAGTCCATATTTGAGTACTGGTTTCATTACATCCCCTCGCTACTTTTGAGCGCGTGCAAATGAAGACATGATCTCTTCTTTGGCTGCTTCAACTCCCTGCCAACCATCAATTTTTACCCATTTATTGGCTTCGAGCTCTTTATAATGCTGGAAGAAATGCACAATTTGAGCTTTTAATAGCGCAGGAAGATCTTCAATATCATTAATATGGTTATATTCACTGCTGAGTTTTGAATGGGGAACCGCGATGATTTTAGCGTCTTCACCTGATTCATCTGTCATTTTTAGTACCCCTATTGGACGACAACGAATCACTGAGCCTGCTAGTAGTGGGTACGGAGTTGGCACTAATACATCTACCGGATCGCCATCAAGTGATAGCGTGTGGTTGATATAACCATAATTACATGGATA
Organism: Photobacterium andalusiense; assembly: GCF_900185625.1. Lineage (GTDB taxonomy): Bacteria > Pseudomonadota > Gammaproteobacteria > Enterobacterales > Vibrionaceae > Photobacterium > Photobacterium aquimaris. The sequence continues at coordinate 117,617 of NZ_FYAJ01000009.1, read as the reverse complement.
GAACATCGGTGTAGAGGTGAAACGGTCAACAAAAATCGCGCCACTGGCTTTATCTACTTCGTACTTAATTGGATCTGCGTTGGCAGGAATTTCAATAATAACGTTAATATCGTTGGGAATGTCCTGACCGGCAGTTACTTTGTTTAAGCCCATTATATATTCCTTTTGGTTAATAAAATGTTGCATATATTGAGGTTATCATGATTGAGGCTAAAAACAACACTCGAGCCTAAGGCGTTTTTGAAGGCGATAAAACGAGGATTAATGATTGTCAAGGTGGCTAATACCACCTTGAATCATCATTGCTATTGGTCATCTACTTCGTGCAGAAAAGCTTCTACCTTGTTGACCATATTGGTTGAGCCAACAAAGAAAGGTACTCGTTGATGTAATTCAGTTGGTATAAGATCCAAAATACGCTGTTGGCCATCTGTTGCTCGTCCACCCGCTTGCTCAATTAATAGTGCCATGGGGTTACACTCATATAGGAGACGTAATTTTCCATTGGGGTAACTGGCAGTACTGGGATAAAGGTAAATACCACCTTTTAACAAATTCCTGTGAAAATCGGCAACTAAAGAACCAATATAGCGCGATGTATAAGGGCGGTTATCTTGTGGTACACATTCTTGGCAATACTTGATGTATTTTTTTACCCCTAGTGGGAAACGAATATAATTGCCTTCGTTGATCGAGTAAATATTGCCATCAACCGGAATTTGCATGTTTTCATGCGAGAGACAGAATACACCGAGAGAAGGATCGTAGGTGAAGCCATGAACACCATTACCTGTGGTATAAACCAACATGGTTGATGAGCCATAAATAATATAACCAGCAGCAACTTGGCGATGACCTGGTTGAAGGAAGTCAGCATCTGTGGCTGGTGAACCTACGGGGGATATACGGCGATAGATAGAGAAAATTGTACCGACAGATACATTGACATCAATATTTGATGAGCCATCAAGTGGATCCATTAACACTACATATTTAGCGTCTCGGTTTAATTGACGATTAAAACTGACCGCTTGGTCTTCTTCTTCACTGGCTATACCACAGACTTGATCACGCGCCTCTAATGCTGCTTTAAATTTATCATTAGCATAAAGGTCGAGTTTTTGCTGTTCTTCTCCCTGCACATTTTCAGTGCCTACAGTCCCTGTTATATCAACGAGCCCGGCTTTATTGATTTCGCGGTTTACGATTTTAGCCGCTAGTTTAATTGAGCCTAATAGCGATGATAGCTCGCCACTGGCGTGAGGAAAATCATTCTGCTTCTCGACAATAAATTCACCAAGCGTTCTAATATCGGTCATAAACAATCCTTGCATTATGTTGTCATAAGGGTAGAGAGATTCAGTTGTATATTGGTTGGATCTCAACGCATAATGAGACTCAATTCCTCATAGTATTTTTCGTTATATAAAGAATTGTATATAAAGATCTTTTTTATGGTAACGAAGTAACGTCAAAGCGTGACATTAATAAAAATTAACGATGGAGAGAGCAATATATGCATATTCATATTTTAGGTATTTGTGGAACATTTATGGGGGGAGCTGCCACATTAGCGACTCAACTTGGGCATAAAGTTACTGGCTCAGATGCTAATGTTTATCCACCTATGAGTACCATGCTTGAATCTCAAGGTATTGAAATAATTCAAGGATATGATCCTGAGCAATTAAAGCCAGCCCCTGATTTAGTGGTGATCGGCAATGCTATGAGTCGTGGCAATCCATGTGTTGAATATGTGCTTAACAATAATTTACGTTACACCTCTGGCCCACAATGGTTACAGGATTATTTGTTGCATGATCGTTGGGTGATGGCAGTTGCTGGTACGCATGGTAAGACAACTACGGCAAGTATGTTGGCATGGATCCTTGATGATTGTGGTTATCAACCTGGCTTTTTAGTCGGTGGCGTACTTGGAAACTTTGGTGTGTCAGCACGTCTTGGCGAAAGTATGTTCTTTGTGGTTGAAGCCGATGAATACGATAGTGCTTTTTTTGATAAGCGTTCGAAGTTTGTACATTACCACCCACGGACCTTGATCATGAATAATTTAGAATTTGATCATGCTGATATTTTTGACGATCTAAAAGCGATTCAACGTCAATTTCATCATTTAGTACGTACTGTTCCTGGAAATGGACGTATTTTAGCGCCGCAAGGGGTTAAAAATATTGATGAAACATTGGCAATGGGTTGCTGGAGTGAAGTGGAATATATCGGTAATGATGGCCATTGGCGTGCTGATAAAAAGCGAGAAGATGGCAGCGTATTTGATGTTTACCTTGATGATCTGTTAATGGGTACTGTGGACTGGGCATTAGTGGGCGATCATAATGTCAACAATGCGCTCATGGCAATTGCGGCAGCTCGCCATGTTGGAGTAACGGCGAATTTGGCTTGTGAATCATTAGCTAAATTTATTAATACCAAGCGTCGATTAGAGTATAAAGGTCAAGTTAACGGGGTCACGGTATACGATGATTTTGCTCACCACCCAACAGCTATTGAGCTGACATTAGGTGGATTAAGGGCTAAATTAAATCAATCACGTATTCTAGCAGTGCTTGAACCACGATCTAACACCATGAAGTTAGGGGTTCATAAACATGATTTAGCCCCAGCATTAGGTGCTGCTGATGAAGTTTTCTTATTTCAGCCTGATAATATTCCATGGTCAGTGCAAGAAATTGCCGATCAATGCCCTCAGCCTGCTTTCTGTAGTGATGATATCGATAAGCTGGTGGCTAAGATTGTTGAATCAGCTCAAAGTGGTGATACGATTTTAGTGATGAGTAATGGCGGTTTTAGTGGTATTCACGATAAGTTATTAGCGGCATTAACTGCAAAATAAAAGTGAGAGATAATGAAACCGAAACAGATAACATTAGCATGGACAGGCGCGTCTGGTGCACCTTATGGTTTGCGGTTGCTGGAATGTTTATTAGCAGCAGATTATCAGGTTTATCTGTTGATATCATCCGCGGCACGCGTGGTGCTAGCGACAGAGCATGGACTTAAACTATCGGCGGCGCCAGCAACGGCACAACAACAATTAGTTGAGTATTTACAGTGTCCAACTGAAAAATTAGTGGTGTGTGGTAAAGAGGAATGGTTCTCGCCGGTAGCGTCTGGCTCGGCAGCACCTAAGCAAATGGTGATCTGCCCATGTTCAGCATCAACCTTGGCTTCTGTTGCTTATGGCATGTCTAATAACTTGCTTGAGCGAGCAGCGGATGTGGTAATAAAAGAACGTGGTCAGTTACTACTGGTGATCAGGGAAACACCATTTTCAAGTATCCATTTAGAGAATATGCTTAAGTTATCGCAATTGGGCGTAACGATTATGCCTGCAGCCCCAGGGTTTTATCATCAACCACAAACTATTGATGATTTAGTTGATTTTATGGTAGCAAGGATATTGGATCATCTCAAAATAGAGCAAGGGCTAGTGCCTCGCTGGGGTTATGAGAAATCTGAAAAATAATAGATAACATTAGTGCCGCTTATCATCACGAGACACTATGAACGAAGGGTCTATATTTCTTGAGCATGTATATCGATGCAGTATGAAGTTAGATAGACCCTAATTATCGATCAGTGGCTGTAATCAAACAGTCCACATACTGACACATAAAGCTCATTGGTAGTGATGTTATTGGTTGGGGTAATAAAAATCGTATCATCACCGGCCACAACACCTAAGATCCCTTCAGGTCGACCTAAAGAATCTAATAAACGTGCAATCACTTGTGCCGCACCAGGGCCGGTATGGATCACAACTAGCGCACTGTTAAAGCCAACTTCCATCACTAGCTCTTTTAGAGGGCTAGTGATTGTTGGAACACCAAGTTCAATTGGTAAGCAATACACCATTTCCATCTTGGCATTACGAGTACGTACAGCTCCAAACTTGGTGAGCATGCGAGAGACTTTTGATTGATTAATATTATCAAAACCCTGTGCTTTCAACGCATCAACAATCTCACCTTGAGAACTGAATTTTTCTTCTTTTAAAATTAATTTAAACGCTTTAACGAGACGTTCTTGTTTGTCTGAATTTCGCATAAGTAAATATTATCTACAGGGACGAGGTAATCCATTTTTGCATAACCTGTGACTCACTGGCAAACAAAGTGAATCAAAATAAATATGTGAAGCCGCATTTTTGTTATATATAAAAAATTTTATTGTGACTCTTGTCATTGTTTTATCAAAACTAATTAATCTGATTTTTATAAATAATAGCCATTATTAAATATTTATTTTATTTGTCTGATAAAAGCGTTTGAGTGCATTTTTATGGGATTCTGCGTTACTTCGCAAAGCGAGTGGGTGAGGATTGTATTTTTTTTATGCTTAATATAACGTCCATATATTGTTATTCAGTTACTACTATTATTAGCTGAATTAGATTGTACCCACTTCAAAAAATATACTTCTATCGTAAAGGAGAACGAACATGAAAGTTGCTGTAATTGGTGCGGCTGGTGGTATTGGTCAAGCATTAGCATTGCTATTGAAAAACCGTTTACCGGCAGGCTCAGATCTTGCTCTATATGATATTGCTCCTGTAACACCTGGTGTTGCAGCAGATTTAAGTCATATTCCAACCCCAGTAGCAATTAAAGGATATTGTGGGGACGATCCAACACCGGCACTAGAAGGTGCTGATGTTGTGCTTATTTCTGCAGGTGTAGCACGTAAACCGGGTATGGATCGTGCGGATTTATTCAATGTTAATGCCGGTATTGTGAAGTCATTAGCAGAAAAAATCGCCGTTGTATGTCCAACAGCATGTGTTGGTATTATTACTAACCCTGTCAATACCACGGTTGCAATTGCAGCTGATGTGTTGAAAAAAGCCGGTGTTTACGATAAGCGTAAGTTGTTTGGTATTACCACACTTGATGTTATCCGTTCAGAAACTTTTGTCGCTGAACTAAAAGGTGTTTCACCATGTGATATTCGAGTGCCGGTTATTGGCGGTCACTCGGGCGTAACTATTTTACCTTTGCTATCACAAGTTGAAGGTGTGAGCTTTACTGACGATGAAGTGAAAGCACTAACACCTCGTATTCAGAATGCAGGCACAGAAGTTGTGGAAGCAAAAGCTGGTGGCGGCTCTGCAACACTCTCTATGGGCCAAGCGGCATGTCGCTTTGGTTTAGCGATGGTACGTGCGCTACAAGGTGAGCAGGGTGTTGTTGAGTGTGCATATGTTGAAGGTGATGGTAAGCATGCTCGTTTCTTCGCTCAACCAGTATTATTGGGTAAAGAAGGGATTGAAGAAGTGATGGATTACGGTCACTTAAGCGCATTTGAGCAAAATGCATTAGAAAGTATGCTTGATACATTGCGTGGCGATATTACGCTTGGTGAAGAGTTCGCTGCCAAATAAGCCAAGATAATTAACATATAAAAAATAACTGACCCTCAATAGTTAGACAATCAATTATTGAGGGTCTTTTTGTATCTGCAAAAAATTAATAATAACGATCGCAATCGTTATGAAGCTGAGGCTGATCGATAAGATCAGTGATATCAATCGACTGTAGTTGATGATCGTGGTGGTGTTCAACGATCACTGATTGATGTTGATGATCAATGCCGATCACTTTTCCAACGCCATGATAAGATTCGACCCACATGCCAGTGGTTAGATGTTTGATATCCATACTCACCTTCTTAGCCTATAAAGTATAATATTTACCGAGTAGTTACAGTATAGATCATCATGGATCGTGGGGTAACAACGATAAAATACCGGCTACTGGACATAAAAAAACCTGCCACCAAGGACAGGTTTTTCATCGCAAAGGGAGCGTTATTTTTTACGTTGTACAGCCATATGCGCTAATGTGATTAGAGCTTGCTTGTAGTCTGAATCAGCAATTGGTGCAAGAGCTGCTATCGCTTTCTGCGCTTCTTGCTCGGCACGTTGTTGAGTGTACTCTAATGAACCATGCTGGCGCATACACGCTAAAATAGCATCAAGCTTATCCATACCATTAGCATGCATAATCGCGTCACGTATCATTGCTGCTTGTGCTTGATCGCCATGGTGCATAGCATGCAGTAACGGTAATGTTGGTTTACCTTCAGCAAGATCATCACCAACGTTTTTGCCCATTTCTTTGCCATCGGCAACATAGTCAAGCACATCATCGATGAGCTGGAAGGCGGTACCTAAGTAACGGCCATATTCTTGAAGTGCGATTTCAATATTAGCCGGTGCTTCAGCAATAATTGCCGCTATTTGGGTTGAAGCTTCAAATAAACGTGCTGTTTTTGAGTAGATAACTTGCATGTAGCTATCTTCAGTAGTGTCAGGATCGTTACAGTTCATTAACTGCAATACTTCACCTTCAGCAATCACGTTAGTGGCTTCACTCATGATGTCGAGGATCTTTAAAGATCGTAGGCTAGTCATCATTTGAAATGAGCGGGTGTAAATATAATCACCAACCAACACACTCGCGGCGTTACCAAACGCAGCATTTGCCGTTTCTTTGCCACGGCGCATATCTGATTCATCAACAACATCGTCATGGAGCAATGTCGCGGTATGAATAAATTCAACAAAAGCAGCAGCTGTGGTGTGTTTATCACCCTCATAGTCAAGTGCACGTGCTGTTAATACTGCCAGCATGGGGCGAATACGTTTGCCGCCACTGTTTACAATGTAGAATCCGAGTTGATTGATGAGGGCAACATCTGAGTTAAGTTGCGCCTGTATCTTCGCGTCGACTTCCGCCATATCGTTGGCGGTGAGCGCTTGGATAGCTTTAAAATCCATTATACGTCCAGCAAGATTGTTAGCCGCGTAGGGCGGAAAATTTTTCGAATTGATACTGGAATCTTACACTAAAATAACCATATCGTCATAACCTCAAATACAGCTATTTCAAACAGTTTTTGGATTGGGCAGCTTTTCACCAATTTTCTTTCGAGAATGGCTTGCCACAAAGTCTCTTTTCGCGTAACATTCGCGCCCTATTGATGACAAGATTAAGCGCATACCCATTGCCCATTTTAGACGTGGCAAATGGCCTATGCGGAGAAGCGGAGTAAGACATGTACGCTGTTTTCCAAAGTGGTGGTAAACAACACCGTGTAAGCGAAGGCCAAACCTTACGCTTAGAAAAATTAGACGCTGAAACTGGCGCTAACGTTGAATTTGACTCAGTTCTTTTAGTAGCTAATGGCGAAGAAGTAACTGTAGGCGCACCGTTCGTAGCTGGCGGTAAAGTAACTGCTGAAGTTGTTACTCACGGTCGTGGCGATAAGATTAAAATCGTTAAGTTCCGTCGTCGTAAGCACTCTCGTAAGCAAATGGGCCACCGTCAGTGGTTCACTGAAGTCAAAATTACTGGCATCAGCGCTTAATAACAGGAGAATTTAAAGATGGCACATAAAAAAGCTGGCGGTTCTACTAATAACGGCCGTGATTCAGAAAGCAAACGCCTAGGTGTTAAGCGTTTCGGTGGCGAGTCTGTATTAGCAGGCAACATCATCGTTCGTCAACGTGGTACTAAGTTCCACGCTGGCACAAACGTTGGCCTAGGTAAAGACCACACTCTATTCGCTCTATCTGATGGTAAAGTGAAGTTTGAAGTTAAAGGTCCTAAAAACCGTAAATTCGTATCTATCGACGCTGAATAATTTTCAGAATCGACACGAATATTAAAGCCCTGCCTTTTTGGCGGGGCTTTTTATATCTGGAGGGTTTATGATTAACCGCGGCCCGATGATTGGTTTCTTTCTTGCGATGACAACTGCCGTTTTTTGGGGGGCATTGCCAATTGCAATGAAACAAGCTGTAGAAGTGATGGATCCTTTTACGATTGTTTGGTATCGCTTTATAACTGCGGCGTTGGGTTTAGGCCTGTTTTTAGCGTGGCGAAAGCAACTACCAACAATATCAAATCTTGGGCGAATGAGCTGGGTGGTGCTAGCCATCGCCAGCGTTGGCCTTGCGGGTAACTTTGTGCTGTATAACAGTTCATTGAAATACCTGAACCCTCCTGTGGTACAAGTTATTATCCAATTAGCGCCGGTGATGCTATTAGTGTCGAGCGCATGGATATTTAAAGAAAAATTAGGTCGGCATCAAATTATTGGTGTAATTGCTTTAATTAGTGGTTTGATCTTATTCTTTAATGAACGGCTGATTGAGTTGTTTACCAGTTTTTCTGGCTATACTCTTGGTGTTAGTCTTGCTGTTGCCGCTGCGTTAGTGTGGGTCGTTTATGGCTTAGCGCAGAAATGGTTATTAAGACAGTTTTCATCAGCACAAATATTACTGATGATTTATATCATCTGTGCTGTAATACTGACCCCAATGGCACAACCACAACAAATTTTAACAATGGATAACCGCCAATTAGGGATGCTGTTATTCTGTTGTGTTAATACGCTTGTTGGCTATGGTGCATTTGCAGAAGCAATGGCCCGTTGGCAGGCATCACAAGTGAGTGCAGTGATCACACTGACTCCCTTGTTTACGATATTATTTGTCGATCTTGCGAGTTTGGCTTGGCCACAATATGTTGCGACAGTCTCTTTGAATATATGGGGCTATCTCGGTGCTATGGTTGTGGTAAGTGGCGCTGTTTGCTGTGCTATAGGCCATAAGTTTATTCGCCAAAGCAAATAGTCAAGGTCCATAACAATAATTACTACGCGATGATCTGTGCTAAATGCCGTTATCGCTGTACGTTAAACGCCACAGTGCGGAGAAAAAAATGAAGTTTATAGATGAAGCGGTTATTCGCGCCGATGCCGGTGATGGCGGTAACGGTGTAGTAAGTTTTCGTACTGAAAAGTACATTCCTCGTGGCGGCCCTGATGGCGGTGACGGTGGTGACGGCGGTGATGTTTACCTGTTCGCTGATGAAAACTTTAATACGCTAATTGATTACCGTTTTGAGCGTTTCCATGCTGCTGAGCGTGGTGAAAATGGTCGTGGTGGTAACTGTACGGGTAAACGCGGTGCGGATAAAGTATTAACCGTACCTGTTGGTACACGTGCCATTGATGAAGATACTGGTGAGGTGATTGCCGATCTTACTGAACATGGTATGAAAGTGATGGTTGCTAAGGGTGGTTTCCACGGCTTAGGTAACACCCGTTTCAAATCATCTGTAAACCGTGCTCCTCGTCAAAAGAGTATGGGTAGTAAAGGTGAAATTCGTCATTTACGTCTTGAACTTCTACTTTTAGCTGATGTGGGCATGCTTGGTTTACCTAATGCAGGTAAATCCACCTTCATTCGCGCTGTATCGTCTGCTAAGCCGAAAGTAGCTGATTACCCGTTCACAACCCTAGTTCCAAGCTTGGGCGTCGTACGTGTCGATGCAGAGCGTAGTTTTGTGGTTGCTGATATTCCAGGTCTTATTGAAGGTGCTGCTGACGGTGCAGGCTTGGGTATTCGTTTCTTGAAGCACCTTGAGCGTTGTCGTGTGTTACTACACATGGTTGACCTACTACCTGCTGATGGTTCTGATCCAGTAGAGAATGCCTTTACTATTATCAATGAACTTGAACAATACAGCGATAAGCTAGGCAATAAGCCACGCTGGATCGTATTTAACAAAGCGGATCTTCTTGACGAAGAGCAAGCACAAGAAAAGATCACCGAAGTGCTTGAAGCATTAGCATGGGAAGGTAAGCATTACAGTATTTCAGCGTTAAATCGCATTGGTACTAAAGAGCTGACTTATGATCTGATGGCTGCTATCGACGCCTTGCCACGTGTTAAGTACGAAGTTGAAGAGCAGAAAGAAGATAAAGTTGACTTTAAGTGGGATGATTACCACGCTGAACAAATTAAGAAAGTTCAGGATGAAGACGGCGATGATGATGATTGGGATGACTGGAATGAAGATGATTACGATGTAGAAATCATCTACAAGCCATAAGTTCTGATCGTGCTTTATGCGAATAAGCCATACCGTTAAGGTGTGGCTTTTTTTTGTGCTTAATCAACGTATACGGTTGTAGGTTAGGTATGCTAGTTGTTACAAAATGTGTTTTATAATGGATTATAAATGGATATCGACATGGAGAGAGTACTGCAGCCATTAACCGAATCTCAACAACGGCAATTAACTCGATTGGCGATTGAAGCCGGTCAACGGTTATTACAACATGGTGCCGAAAGCTCGGTCATTATGGATGTGACGCGTCGACTGGGATTAGCATTGGGAGTTGAGCATGTTGAAGTATCATTATCAGCCAGTTCAATGGTGATCAGTACCCGTCATTTAGGCACCTGTATTACCACCACTCGCCGCTGCCAAGATAGCGGTATTAATATGCAAATAGTGACTGATATTCAACGTATTTGTATTCTTGTTGAGCGCGGGTTATTAGACTGTCGCGATGTCCAATCACGGTTAGAAAACCTTAAAACAGAGCGTTATAATCGCTGGTTAGTGGTGGTGATGATTGGCTTATCATGTGCGGCATTTAGTCGTTTAGCCGGCGGTGATTGGCCGGTATTTATGCTGACGTTTTGTGCATCATCAGTGGGGATGTATGTCCGCCAACAAATTGCCAGTTATCACTTTAATCCGCTGTTAAATTTCGCCGTAACTGCTTTTGTAACCACCTTAATATCAGGCCTTGGTGAAGTGTATAATATTGGTGAGCAACCCTTTTTAGCCATGGCTTCATCGGTATTGATGTTAGTGCCTGGCTTTCCATTAATTAATGCCGTCGCTGATATGGTAAAAGGCTTTCCCAGCATGGGTTTAGCGCGCTGGACGATGGCGAGTTTACTCACGTTATCAACCTGCATGGGGATTGTAGCAGCGATGAATGTGCTTGATGTATGGGGGTGGTTACTATGACGTTAATAGTGGCGTTACTCAATGATATGCTTTTGGCAATGATCCCCGCATTAGGGTTTGCGCTGGTGTTTAATGTGCCTCAAAAAGCATTGAAATATTGTGCTATTGGTGGCGCAATTGGCCATGGAACACGGTTCTTATTAATGCATTGGGGACTGTCAATTGAATGGTCAACTTTTGTTGCTGCGACCTTAGTCGGTATGATTGGTGTCCATTGGTCGCACCGCTTTTTAGCCCATCCCAAAGTGTTTACTGTTGCTGCATTGATTCCAATGGTACCGGGAGTATTTGCCTTTAAAGCCATGATTGCTATCGTTGAAATTAATCACCGTGGCTTCTCTCTGGCTTTATGGGGATTGATGATTGATAACGTGTTAAAAGCGATGTTTATCGTTGCAGCATTAGCAATTGGATTGGCTATGCCAGGGTTACTATTTTATCGTCGTCGGCCTGTGGTATAACTACAGCAGAATTATAATGCGCGCACTGATAGTGTGAATGGAGATGCAATAATGAAGATCAGTATGATCGCAGCAATGGCTCATGATCGGATCATTGGTAAAGATAATAGTATGCCGTGGCATTTGCCTGCAGATTTTGCATGGTTTAAGCGTTGTACTATGGGTAAACCGATTGTGATGGGACGTAAAACCTTTGAATCGATTGGGCGACCATTACCAGGGCGCTTGAATATTGTCATTAGCCGTAATCCTGACTTTGTAGCCGAAGGGATCACTGTTGTTAACGATATTGCTGCAGCTAAATTAGCCGCTGGTGATGCGCCAGAACTGATGATTATTGGTGGCGGTAGCATTTATCAAGTTTGTCTGCCGATTGCTGATAGTTTGTATTTAACCTTCATTGATGCGGATCTTGACGGCGATACTCAGTTTCCGAACTGGGGTAATGATTGGCAAGTGGTGACCAAAGAGCACCATGATAGTGATGATAACAATGCTTATGCGATGGAGTTTGTGATCTTAGCGCGATCGTAGCAAATAACCACAATATCGATGATCACCAATGCCGACAATCATTGTCGGCATTGTTATATGTCATGATCAGGCGTAGAGCGGACATTCAGTGACAAATCGTTGTCCATCTTCCCAGCGCAGCATGGTTAAGCTATTGCCCCAGACACAGCCAGTATCTAAGCCAATACAATGCTGATCTTGATGACCCATAAGTGCAGCCCAATGACCAAAGATAATGGTTTTTTCTATAGGTTGATCGCGCTTGACATCAAACCATGGGATCAGATCACCAACTGTGGGATCATTTGGCTGTACTTTGCAGTGCATATCTAATCGCCCCAGAGGATCGCAAAAGCGCATTCGTGTAAAACTGTTGATCGTAAACCGTAGTCGTTCCAATCGTGACAGATCCTGTTGCCACCAATCAGGGCCATCACCATACATGTTTTTTAATAACCATAAATAGTCATCAGACTGTAGCAATTGTTCGACTTCACGAGCGTGGTAACGGGCTTGTTCAAGTGACCATTGCGGTGTAATGCCCGCATGAACCATTACCAATGGATAGTGGGGATGTTCAGCTAATAGAGGCTGGTGGCGTAACCAATCAAGTAATTCTTTGCCGTCTTCTGCGGTGAAAATTTGATGGATATTATCGCTTTTTTTCGCGCGCGCTAGTTGGTGAGATACCGCTAATAAATGCAGATCATGATTGCCTAAAATGACCGTAGCATGATCGCCTAATGCTTTTACAAAACGTAATGTTTCTAAAGATTCAGGTCCGCGTGCAACCAGATCGCCTGCAAGCCATAAATGATCATGGTGAGGATCGAAATTTGCTTGGGCTAATAGTTTTTTTAAGTCGGGTAAACAGCCTTGAATATCACCGACAAGATAAGTCGCCATGGTGCTCCCATTAACAATGCGTTAATTAACATGAAATTAATCGCATTAGGTTAATGAAGAATGTTCGGCATTGCTAGTCGAAATGGGGCGACTTCAACCTTAAAACGATTACCAACCTCATCTTCCATGGTGTATTGACCTTGCATCACACCAACAGGAGTTTCGATGATAGTACCACTGGTATAAGTGAATTCATCAGTGGCGTTAATATGAGGTTGTTGTCCGACAACGCCTTCACCTTCGATAACTAATTTTTTACCATTAGCATCAGTGATTAACCAATAGCGTGTTAGAAGGTGAGCGCTGCCGCGACCTAAATTTTTAATGGTGATGGTATAAGAAAATACGTAACGTTGCTGATCGGGGTGTGACTGTTCTGCAAGATAATGACTAACAACATGGCATTTGATAGTTGGAGGAGATGAGATGCTCATAGGCAATATCCTTTGCTGATGATTTACTCTCATTTTAGTATTGCTGGCTAATAAATAAAGAAAACCCTGTATAACACGTGACATGTTACACAGGGTTATTGTGTTATGGGCGCTGTTGTTAATGCGCGCTAACGTTATTGCTCTTCTTTTTGGAAATTAGCGTCAAGCCAATTAGCCATAGCAACAAATTGTTCTACGGTAATGTTTTCTGGGCGGTGGCCTGGGTTAATACCAAGTGCTTCCAGTTGTTCTGGTGTGAACAAGCCTTTGTAACAGTTACGGATCGTTTTACGACGCTGGTTGAAGCCTTCACGACACACACGATCTAGCCATTTAAGGTTAGTACATGGGAATGGTAATACTTCATACGGCGTTAAACGTACAACCGCTGAATCTACTTTTGGTGCTGGTACGAAAGATTCTGGCGGCACTTCCAATACTGGCATGACTTTACAGTAGTATTGCGCCATAACCGTTAAACGGCCGTAAGCTTTACTACCAGGGCCCGCTGCAAGACGATTAACCACTTCTTTTTGAAGCATAAAGTGCATATCTAGTACGTCTTTATGGAACTCAAAAATGTGGAACATTAGCGGGGTTGAGATGTTGTAAGGCAAGTTACCGAAAATACGTAGCTTATTATTTTCTTTAATAAGTTGCGTAAAATCGAAGCGCATTGCATCGCCTTCATGGATGGTTAGTTTTGATGCTAGATCGGGGTGGTTACGTAAACGCTCCGCCAAATCTCGGTCAAGTTCGATAACAGTAAATTTATCGACTAACTTACCAACATATTCTGTGATTGCACCAAGGCCTGGGCCAATTTCTACCAAGTTTTGGCCTGGTAGAGGGTTAATCGCTGATACGATACCATCAATAATATATGGGTCTTTTAAAAAGTTTTGGCCAAAGCGCTTACGCGCACGGTGACCTAAATGGACTTGATCGCTGCTCATGCTTGTTTTTCTACCAATTCGAGGGCGTGGGATAGCGCTGTCCGAAGGCTACCTATATCTGCTTGCCCAGTACCTGCGAGTTCCAGTGCGGTACCATGATCTACTGAAGTTCTGATAAAGGGCAGTCCCAACGTAATGTTGACTGATTTACCGAAGCCTTTGTATTTCAGCACCGGTAACCCTTGATCGTGATACATGGCTAATACCGTATCGGCATCAGCTAAATATTTTTCTTGAAAGATAGTATCTGCTGGGAATGGTCCAAGCAAATTTATGCCTTCTTGCTGACGCAGTTGTTCTAATGTTGGAATGATAGTATCAATTTCTTCCATTCCCATACAGCCGTCTTCTCCGGCATGAGGATTGAGCCCGCAAACATAAATTTTTGGCGACGCAATACCAAATTTAGTCACTAAGTCAGCATGCAAGATACGAATAACTTGCTTAAGTCGTTGTTCAGTAATAGCTTTAGAAACACTGCTTATTGGAATATGGGTTGTTACTAATGCAACCCGTAACCCTGTTGTTGCCAGCATCATCACAACTTGTGCTGTCTCTGATTGCTGAGCAAAAAACTCAGTGTGACCACTAAAAGAAACACCTGCGCGGTTAATGACCCCTTTGTGGACGGGGCCAGTAACAACTGCGGCGAACTCACCGCTCATACAACCAGAAGCGGCACGTTCTAATGTTGCTAATACATAGAGCCCATTTTGTTCGTCAAGTTGTCCACTGACAACCTCTGCGGCACTGTCTATTTGAGCTACTGTCATTGTTCCCGCTTGATGTGGCATCGCGGCTAACTCAGATTGATAGGGCAAAATAGTAAGCGGTAAACCTAATTGAGCCGCACGTTCTACCATAACCTGCGCATCAGCACAAATCACAAGTTGGTGCGGCCAATGTTGCTGACACAAGGCAATGACTAAATCTGGGCCTATTCCAGCCGGTTCACCTGGGGTGATCGCAATCCGTTGTGGGTTAGTCATACGCTTGTTATTAGCCATTATTTACCTTATTCATTTGTTCGATGTAGGCACCAGCACGCAGTTCTTGTAACCACGTTTGTGCTTCTTCATTGAACTTACGATTAAATAAAATTTGTGCTGCGCGGTTCTTTAAGGCAGCTTCAGTACGATCGACATTACGACGACCTTCTACTTCTACAATATGCCACCCAAACTGAGATTTAAACGGTTGGCTAATTTGATCCACTGGCAATGTTTCTACTTCTTTTGCAAAAGCAGGGGCATACATTGAAGGAAGTTGCCAACCTAGTTGACCACCATTGGTAGCAGAACCTGGATCTTCACTATACTGTTTTGCAGCTGCGGCAAAGCTTTCTTTACCACTAATAATTTTTTGGCGAATTTGTTGTAATTCTTTTTTCGCTGCGGCGTCACTTAAAATAATGGAGGTTTTAATTAAAATATGACGTGCTTTTACTTCAACCGCAGATACTGTTGGCATGCCTTTAACGTCATTGATTTTTAAAATATGGTAACCAACGCCGCTACGGAAAGGACCAATGATACTGTCTTTGCTACTGGTTTTAATTTGGTCAGCAAAAATCGTCGGCATTTCATCTTTACTCATCCAGCCCCACTCACCACCTTTAAGGGCTTTAGGACCTTTTGAGTAGCGGTAAGCCAATTCAGCGAAATTAGCGCCTTGCTTTAGCTCGCCATAAATCTTGTTAGCTTCTTGCTTCGCTTTTTCGCGGGTGGCTTTATCGGCATCATCATTAACAGCGATTTGAATTTGGCTGATGTTGTATTGCACGTTTTGCTGAGTTTGCTTCGCAAGCTGTGCTGCTAAGCTATCAACTTCTTGTGGTAAAATGTTGACCCGTTTACGGACAATAATAGTACGTGCTTCAGAGGCTAACATATCGTTACGTAATTGCTCACGGAACATAGAGAAGCTAATTCCAGCACTGGCTAACTGTTGGCGTAACTGAGCAACGGTGACATTACGTTGTTTAGCGACATCAGCAATGGCTTGATCAAGTTGGCTGTCATCAATACGTAAACCCAGCTGTTTTGCTTGCTGGATTTGTAGTGTTTCCATGATCAATTTATCCATCACTTGCTGGCGTAGAATATTGTTTGGAGGCAATTGTTGGCCTTCAGCTGCAGCATTAAGATGGACGGTTTTTAGCATCGCATTAACGTCACTTTGCAAAATGACACCATCGTTAACTGTGGTGACAATTTGATTTAATTCTTGCGGTTGGGGAGCAGCCATTGCAGTTGCTGTCATTCCCATGAGCATTACGCTTATCGCCGAATACTTCCACTTTTTCATTTATAGTCCGTCATGTTGAGTGGCGATATGTATTATCGCCACGATCATTAATTTTTAAGTGTAAATGGGTCAGCATAGCCTAAGATATTGCCGCCATCATCAGAAGCTTGACCTAATGGTCGTGCACCTTGTAGTCCTAGCAGACTAAACGAGAAACTGACATTGCTATCATATTCAGTAAAGTCTTGACTCAATGGATCTTTTGCGTAGCGATTATAGCTTAGACCAATCATCCAACATGCTGAGCGGTAAACTAAGCCTACACGACTCTCTAGCATTTTATTGACATTCATGTCTTGGAAATAATCTGCAGTAATATCAATATTATCGTTAATAGGGAAACCCGTCGATAGGCCTAATTGTGAGATACCATCTCGTTTACCATTAGTATTAGGGATCACTGGGTTTGGATTAGCAACGTATTGATTTAGATAATTACTGGATACGTAACGGTAACTTGGTTGAATGAAAACACGTCCATTACGGTATTCAACCGCGGTACTACCTTGCTGTATCTCATTTTCACTTGAGTCATATTGCATTGAACTCTTGAAGAATAAATTATCATCAAGGTTAAATTCGGTTTCTAATGCAGTTGCAGAATAGCTTTTTGCTTCACTACCATCAGCGACCGGTTTATCAATATAGAATATTTGACCTAATGAAAGGGTAAAACGTTCCTTAAAATTAGCATCATAATAACGTGTTGTGGCGCCGACCGTAAATTGGTTGGCTGGTGCAATGTAATCTTGACCACTGTAAGTACGATCGCTAAACAAACCATAATAGTCTTGTTGTAGACGAGTTGAATCGTAACCACCACCATTATAATTAACAGGGTTATAGATCCCTGATTGATCAACATTTTTAACGTATAAATATTGTAGTTGTGGCTCTAAACTTTGAGTGTAATGTTCACCCATTATTGAAGTATCACGCTCAAAATATAAGCTACTGTTAACTCTAAACTCAGGCACAGTACGATCAACTGTTTTATCGAGAGTACTTAAATTAGGGTTGTGCTTAACATCAAATTGTTGATTGTAATGAGCGTAATTTAATTTTGCTTGGGTGGTAACTGACCACCATGGTGTCGCATAAGGTAAGGTTAATGTTGGATCAAAGGTAACCCTATCTGCTGTTGGTTTAGCGCGATCATCGGTATCAAATTTACTGATACTCATCGGTAGCGTAAAATCTAAACCGTATGGAAGACCAGATTTATAGTACGTACTTGATAGTTGAGGCATTAAACGGTATTGAGTGCCTTCGCCACTTTCTGTCAGTGGTTGAAAGTCACGTACCATTAAGCTGGTGTCCCAACTAGCATTACGGTATGCCAATGATGCTGTTTGCAGGAGGTTATTATCTTCACGTTGACCAATAATTGAGTCGACGTCATCAAAATACTTAGGATCACTAACCTTGCTGTAATCAATATTTAGCAACCAGTTTTTATTGATAATCCCGCTGTGTGTCCACTGAATACCCCAACGCTTATCGTAATCTTGGTGTTTTTTATCGTGCCCTAAATATTCTCCGATCATTTTACCTTGACCAAAATCGGTCAAATAACGGAACTCGGAGGTTAATTGCAACCCACGGTGGTTCATGTATTTAGGTGTAAAAGTTAGATCGTAATTAGGAGCGATATTCCAATAAAAGGGTGTTTCAAGCTCCATGCCGTTCTTGGAGCCGTAGGTAATCGATGGATAAAGGAAACCGGTCAGGCGTTGATCTGTTACAGGTACGCGTAACCACGGTAGATAAAAAATGGGAAAATCGAGTACTTCAAAACGGGCATTATATAAATCTGCAAATGGTGACTCACCCTTACGCTCTAGGCTGCCAGCAGCAAAACGCCAGCTCTTATCACGACTAGGACAGGTGGTGTAAGTACCATCCTTCATTTCATAAAATTGAGTACCGTCAACATTGCGACGTTCAATTAACTTGGCATCGCCACGACCCGCCTGACAGGTCATCTGGTAGACGGCGTCATCCATTTGAGCATCTTTAGTATCAAGATTGCTAGTAAGACGCTTGGCATCAATATCCATGCCACCATCTTGATAGAAAACATTACCGTTAGCGGTCACAATATTGTCTGGCTGTTGTAAGGTTGCTTTATCGGCAACAATCGTACGAGTACCTTGCTTGACGACTACATCACCCGAATAAACAGCGGTTTTATTTTGCTGTGCTTCTACTCGGTTAGCACTGATATGGATCGGTTCATTGTTGGTATCTTGTTGGCGATCTTTTTCTGGAATACAGACGCCACGTACCATCGCAAGAGGATCTTTGCTACCATGAGACGCATTATTAGCGGGATCTGCAATGGTAGGTTGGTTGTGACTATCACCACTTGTAGGAGTGATGTCGGCAGCCATTGCTGGGCCATAAAGGGCTAAGCTAATCATTGTGGCTAGTAAACTGTGAGAGGTAAGTGACATCTAATTCAACATTCCTGTATCAATTTGGTGCAAGGCGAATTGTTGCGCTTTTTACAAGCATTCCCGACAAATGACAGCTATCATAATGCAAATTTAACGCGACGGCATCTTTTCAGCGCATGCTGTTGGGTAAACAGTGAAAAAATTAACGAATTACCAGAGAGTATAGAATGCAGAGAACAGGTATATGGGGAAAAATTATTGGCGCGTTGCTAGGACTCTCTATTGGTAAGCTACCTGGATTGTTGATCGGGCTATTTATTGGTCATCAATTTGATAAAGCTTATGCGCGCCAAATGAATGGTGGCTTTGGTGGATTTGGTGGTAAAAATGCCACCAATGCTGAGCGTCAAGCAGAGTTTTTTAATGCCTGTTTTGCCACTATGGGGCACATGGCAAAAGCCAAAGGTCGTGTGACTGAAAACGAAATTCGAGTGGCAAGTACGATTATGGATCGTATGGGGCTGCAAGGTGAATCTCGTCGCCAAGCGCAAAATGCGTTTCGTGAAGGCAAAGAAGATAACTTTCCATTAGAAGAAACCCTTAATCGTGTTCGTAGCCGTGCTGGACGGGCTGATCTATTACAGTTTTTCTTAGAGCTGCAAATTCAAGCGGCATTTGCTGACGGTCAATTACACCCGAAAGAGCGTGAGTTATTGCATGTGATTGCGCGTTTTCTGGGTTTCTCAGAAGCACAACTTGAGCAACGTTTGCAAATGCAAGAAGCTGCATTTCGTTTTCAACAAGGTGGTTTTCATCAGCAGTATCACCAGCAAGGTGGTGGTTTTCAAGCGCCGCCTACACGCGATCAGTTAGCCGATGCATTTAAAGTGTTAGGTGTAAATGATGATGCCTCAGCACAAGAAGTTAAACGTGCCTATCGTAAACAAATGAATGAACACCATCCTGATAAGTTGGCCGCAAAAGGCTTACCACCAGAAATGATGGAAATCGCTAAGCAAAAAACCCAAGAGTTACAAGCGGCTTATGATTTGATCCGTAAAGAAAAGGGCTTTAAATAGTCTGTTAATTGCAACGATGGTTGAATCGTCATATAAAAAAGCGAGCGCAATGCTCGCTTTTTTTGTGGCTAAAAATCGAGATTAAAGCTGATTTTTATCGGTGCCTAAATGGAAGCTATTAATATTATCAATCAATTGATTTACTAATGTTTGAATTGCCGAGTCTGATCCCCATGCTACATGTGGTGTTAAGACCAGATTTGGCAAATGACTATGAGCAATTAATGGATTTGAAGCCAATGCAGGCTCTGTTGTAAAGACATCAATTCCCGCACCTGCAATTTGTTTTGTTAGTAATGCGTCAATTAACTCGAGTTCATTTATCAACCCCCCGCGACCAGTGTTGATAATAATCGCGCTTGATTTCATCAAAGCGAATTGCGGTTCAGCAATCATATTGGTGGTTGCGGGAGTGAGTGGACAATGAAGGCTAATGATGTCGGCTTCACGTAACACTTGCTCAAAAGGGTGGTAACCATCTCGGCACTGGCTTGCTCCCGCATGCTCGGCAAATAAAACCTCCATGCCAATTGCGCGTGCCAATGTTGCAACTGCCTGACCTAAACAGCCATTACCAAAAATACCTAAGGTTGACCCTGCAACATCAGTAATGGAATGAGTGAAAAAACAAAATTGTTGCTGGCGTTGCCATTCACCGTTAGCGATGTCTTGTTGATAACCGGCCAAGTTGCGTTTAAGGGCAAAAATCATCGCAATAACATGCTCTGGTACTGAGCGGGTGGCATAACCTTGAATATTAGCCACTTTAATATTGTGGCTACGACAGTAATCGAGATCAACATTGTTGGTGCCAGTCGCGGCAATGGCAATAAATTTAAGTTGGGGTAATTGTGCCAGCACTTGACTATCAAGGACGACTTTATTGGTGATCGCTATAGTTGCATGTTGAAGTCGAGCAATGACTTGTGCGGGCTTTGTGGTCTCGTATTGATGCCATTGATGACAAAAGCTAGGACGAGGAAGGCTGATGTGCGCCGGAATGGTTCCATGATCAAGAAAAACGATGGTTTCCATGGGTAACCTCAATAAACAATGAATGCAGGCTTTACGCTAGCATTCATTATTCAAGATGCCTACCGCTTATGGGTAAATTGTTTGAGTTGGTGCTTGTGGGTAAAACTCACACGGTGCAAAAAGATGCATTGGTTCATCGCTACCAGGGTGGGTAAAAGTAAGCTCTGCTGCGTGCAATAACAGTCGTGGTGACGCTGCAATTGCTTCTTCATTGGCATAGAACTTATCACCTAAAATAGGGTGTCCTAGTGCTTGCATATGTACTCGTAACTGGTGTGAGCGACCTGTGATCGGTAACAATCGAACTAAGGTGCTGTTTTCGTCGCGACTTAATACTTCATAATGCGTCACTGACGGTTTGCCATCATCAAAACATACTTTTTGACGTGGGCGGTTGGGCCAATCACAAATCAGTGGCAAATCGACTGTACCACTATCATGTTCAAGATGTCCCCATACGCGGGCGTAATAGACCTTTTTGGTTTCACGTTCACGAAATTGCGCTTTGAAATGGCGTTCAGCGGCTTTATTGAGGGCTAATACAATTAAACCGGATGTACCCATGTCTAGCCGATGCACAATTTGTGATTGTGGATACTGAGCTAATACGCGCGCAAAGACACTGTCATGATGCTCAGGTTGACGACCTGGATTTGATAACAGACCTGCCGGTTTGTTGACGGCAATAATATCATTATCAACAAAAAGGGTATCTAACCAAGGATCGGTCGGTGGATTGTAGTTCAACACTGGCAATGGTTTCATGGTGCGCTCGTTGGTGAGAGTGAAAAAATTGGTCAGCATACTAATATGAATGCCTTTCAATTGGTATGTATATAGCATCGTAGCTATAAAAAAACCGCCGATAGCATGCAGTAAACATATCATCGGCGGCTAAATTTTTAGAGCGGCAACATCAATAATTAGTTGTGGCTTACAACAATCAGACGTAATGAATCGAGTTGAATCTGAGCTTTAGCAATGTAGTCTGTTAAATCTAAAATTTGAGATTCAATTAACTCTAACTCGTCATCACGAATGTTAGGGTTGACTGCTTTTAGTGCTAGTAAACGTTGATGCTCAGCACGTAATGTCGCTTCCATTTCGGCTTGTGCTTGGCTACGTACAGAGACTAACTCTTTGTCAATTTCACGTTCAGCATGAGCAATAAGAGTATGGATATCTTTTTGTACTGAGTTAACCAACTTGCTGCCTAGATGACGATTAATCGGGCTTAACTGGCGGTTAAAGCTTTCAAACTCAACATTTGCAGACAGGTTGTTACCTTTACTATCAAGCAGAATACGAATCGGTGTTTTTGGTAAGAAACGACCAATGCCTGATTGTTTTGGTGCTTGGGCATCAACCACATAAATCAGTTCTAATAACAAAGTACCGACTGGCAGTGCTTTATTTTTTAGCAATGAAACAGCTGTTGTGCCAACGCCTTCGCTTAATAGTAATTCGATACCACCTTGAATCATTGGGTGTTCCCAACTGATAAAGTGCAGATCTTCGCGTGATAAGGCGGTGTTACGATCAAAGGTGATCGTGCAGCCGTCATACGGTAAACCTGGGTAGCTCGCGACCATCATGTGTTCTGACGGTGTGACAACAATGGCGTTTTCACCTTTATCGTCTTGGTTAAGGCCGATAGTGTCAAATAAGCCCAGCGCGAAAGAAACTAAGTTGGTATCGCCGTCTTTGCTACTGATTTGCTCAACTAATTGTTGTGCTGCTTCACCACCATTAGAGTGAATTTCAAGAAGGCGATCGCGACCTTGCTCTAATTTCGCTTTAAGTTGGTTATGTAGCGCTGCACTTTGAGTGATCACCGCTTCCAATGCATCATTGTCTTGCTTATCGCTGGCAAGTAACGTGATTAAGTCCTCACATACCGCTTCATAAACCGGACGGCCTGTTGGGCAGGTTTCTTCAAAGGCGTTTAAACCCTCATTAAACCAGCGTGCCAGTAATGCTTGTGAAGTACCTTCAAGGTGCGGCACATGAATTTCAATTTCACGTTGCTGACCAATACGATCTAAACGACCAATACGCTGCTCTAGTAAGTCTGGGTTACTTGGTAAATCAAACATCACCAGTTGATTAGCAAATTGGAAGTTACGTCCCTCAGAGCCAATTTCTGAACAGATTAATACCTGAGCGCCACTTTCTTCTTGCGCAAAATACGCTGCTGCTTTGTCACGCTCAATGATCGACATTCCTTCATGGAACACAGTCGCACGAATACCTTCACGTTCACGCAATGCTTGTTCTAACGTTAATGCCGTTTGCGCACGAGAACAGATCACCAATACTTTCTCATTACGATTGGCTTTTAGCATATCTAACAGCCAGTTAATACGAGGATCAAAGTTCCACCATGTGGCTGATTCCCCTTCAAACTCTTGATAAATATCTTCAGGGTAAAGCAGTTTAATCGCTTTTTCGTTAATGCTTAATTTACCAGACATCATGGCAGCAACACGCATGGCGGTGCTGTATTGGTTTGGCATTGGCAATGGGTACATATTAAGGTGACGCTTAGGGAAACCTTTGATTGCAGAGCGAGTATTACGGAACAATACGCGACCTGTGCCGTGGCGATCCATTAGATTACGGATCAACTCATGACGTGCTTCAAGTGCCTCGGCGTCATCTGCCGTGGCTGCGTTTTCAATCGCAGTGATCATCGGCTCAACATCTTGGCCAGCAAGCAAGTCGACTAAGGTTTGCTTAGCATTGCTATCGAGTTTTTCACCTGCCAGTAATTGAGATACGGCTTCTGCAACAGGTTCATACAGGCGCTCTTCTTCAACAAACGCTTCATAATCATAAAAACGATCAGGATCTAATAAACGTAGGCGAGCAAAGTGGCTTTCTCGACCTAATTGTTCCGGCGTCGCTGTTAGCAATAATACCCCTGGAGTTTTTTCTGCAATAGCTTCAACGACTTGATATTGACGACTCGGACGCTCTTCGCTCCATTCTAGGTGATGAGCTTCATCGACAATTAATAAATCCCAATCGGCATCAAGGGCTTGTTCAAAGCGACGGCGACTTTTACGCAGAAAATCCAATGAACATAATACAAACTGTGCGGTATCAAAAGGGTTGGCTGCATCAGCTAATGATTCAACACAACGCTCTTCATCAAAAATAGAAAAATGCAGATTAAAGCGGCGCATCATTTCTACTAACCATTGGTGCTGCAGGGTTTCTGGTACCAAAATTAGAATACGTTCAGCACGACCAGACAGCACTTGCTGGTGGATAATCATGCCCGCTTCAATGGTTTTACCTAAACCTACTTCATCAGCCAGCAATACACGTGGTGCGTAACGGCGACCGACTTCATGAGCGATATAAAGTTGGTGTGGAATTAAACCTGCACGCATGCCACACAGGCCACGTAATGGGCTTTTTAACTGCTCATATTGATTTTTTAGCGCACGGTAACGTAGTGCAAAACGATCCATGCGATCGATTTGACCGGCAAAAAGCTTATCTTGTGGTTTATTGAATCGAATTTGATGGCTTAAAAAGATCTCTCGTAACGCCACATCACTTTCTTGGGTGTCGGTACGGGTACCGATATAAGTGATAATTCCTTTATCTTCTTCGATCGCAGTTACTTTTAACGACCAGCCTTCATGGCTTTCAATCACATCGCCAACATTAAACATTACACGGGTAACGGGTGCATCATGGCGAGCGTATAAACGGTTTTCATCTGATGCTGGAAACATCAAGCTAACAGTGCGTGGCTCAATAGCAACGACTGTGCCCAAACCTAAATCACTTTCTGTATCACTGATCCAACGTTGACCCAAAGCAAATGGCATAGTGCTAGAAACCTTCTAATTATTTGATATAAAGGAAAATGTTATAATTCGCGTTGTCTGTTTATCGTCTATAATAAAACTAAATGCATAGATGGATAATACGCCACACGCATAACTCAAAAATGGGGGGAGTTATGTTACTGCATGATGTGATTAAGGTCACGGTGAAAGTGCCTAAAAGAGGCGTGAGTCTCATTGTCATTTTAGTTTCATTTATTTCGGTCTTAATAGTTATTGCGTCACTATTTAACTAAATCACTGATTTTGACGTAAGCTAAAAGAGGACAGTAAGTTACTTGCTATCCACCCTATCAAGGAGGTGCTTATGGACAACGCCGAACGGAAACTGTTTGTATTAGATACAAATATTCTGCTTCATGAACCTCTCGCTATCTTCTCTTTCCAAGAGCACGACGTGGTGATCCCCATGACGGTCTTGGAAGAATTAGATCGTATCAAAGACAGTAAACGTGATGTTTCTCGTGATGCAAGGGTAGCAATTCGCGCCCTTGAAAATATTTTTCATGATGCAACCCCGGAGCAAATTGCAGCGGGTATTACCTTTAATGATAAAATTGCTCATAATGGCACTATCGCTATCTTTGCTGACTATGAAGTTAAGCAAACGGTACATGCGTTTAGCGATAAAGCCGGTGATAATCGAATTCTTAATAGTGTACTTTTTTTACAACAAAAACATGCTCCAAGAAGCGTAGTCTTAGTCACTAAAGATATCAATATGCGCCTACGAGCAAAAGGCGCTGGGGTGTTGAATGTCGATGACTATCGTTCTGATCAGTTGATAGATGATGTGGCTTTACTCAGTAAGGGATTTCATCGTTATAGTGGTGATTTTTGGAGTAATGTTGCGGAATGTCATTCTGAAAATCGAGGTAGTTCAACCTTACATACCCTGCCAAAAACGTTATTTGAAAGCCCTTATGTGAATCAATATTTACTGGATGATAGTCAAGAATTTGCCGCGCGTATAAAAACGATTGAAGGTGAAGAGGTCACCATTAAAGATATTAGTTATGAGCGTTTAATGCACCGTCAGGCATGGGGAGTGCATCCTAAAAATATTTATCAGGGAATGGCGTTGGATGCGATGCTCGATCCTAACATTGATTTGGTGATCTTAACTGGCCCAGCAGGGTGTGGTAAAACCATTTTAGCCATGGCAGCGGCACTGGAACAAGTGATAGAAAAAGGCATGTATGACAAAATTATTGTCACTCGAAATACGCCTGAAATTGCTGAATCTATCGGTTTTTTACCGGGGACCGAAGAAGAGAAAATGCTGCCGTGGTTAGCTGCCGTTACTGATACCATGGAAGCGCTACATAAACATGATGTCTGTACTGATGGCTCAATGAAATACATTTTTGATAAAGCCAATATTCAATTTAAATCGATAAACTTTATGCGTGGGCGTTCCATTCAAAATGCGTTTGTGTTGCTTGATGAGTGCCAGAATTTAACCGCCTCCCAAATTAAAACCATTATTACCCGTTGTGGTGAAGGCACTAAGTTGGTGTGCTCGGGTAATTTGGCGCAAATTGATTCTAATTATTTATCACCTGTGACATCAGGCTTAACCTATATTGTTGAACGGTTTAAACACTTTGATGGTAGCGCCAATATTTACCTTAATGGTGTGGTACGAAGTCGTTTAGCCGAGTTTGCAGAAGAAAACCTTTAAGCTAACCATTGTGTTATTGATTAGCCAGATAAAATAAAGCGGGCTCAACGCATTGATGTGTTGAGCCCGCAGCCATTTATCACATTTATTTAATCAGTAGTTAATCCAAGGTAATGGCGTAAATCTAGTTGCTGAGGGTGATTAAGCAGGGCGTTGGTGTCCCCCTGAGCTTTAATTGCACCGTTATCAACAAAGATACACTTATTGGCTATTTTGTTGGCATCCTCAGGGCTATGAGTGATCATTAACACGGTAATCGCTTGCTGTTGCGCTAATTGTTGTACTAATTTGAGCATGTCGTTACGCAGGGCAGGATCAAGTGCCGAGAAAGGTTCATCAAGCAGTAATAATGGCCGTTGACGAATAAGACAACGTGCCAGTGCGACTCGTTGTCGTTGCCCTCCGGACAGGTTTTCGGGTAAACGGGTTAAATAGGATTCTAGCCCGACTTTGGCTGCGGCATCGTGTACTTGCTGTTGCTGCTGAAGGGTAAGTTTTAGACGCGGATCCACCCCGAGCGCAATATTTTCATAGACGCTAAGGTGAGGAAATAAATTGTGCTCTTGAAACAACATCGATAATGGTCGCAGAGCGGGATCTAAATCAATAATTGACTGCTGGTGGATACGAATATCACCACTATTTGGCTGCAGGAAACCAGCAATAAGCGCCAATAGCGTACTTTTCCCAGCACCACTTGGCCCAATAAGCGCAGCAATATCCCCTTGCTGAAGGCTAAAGTTAAAGCTTAACGTCATTGGCTGTTCATGTTGGCGTTGCGGCTGATAAGTGTAACTGAGTTGGTTGACATTAAGCATGGTGTTTACCTTTAGTACGCCGAGGTTGAACGCAGTATTCAATCGCGCTAAATAAGCCCAAACTGAGCAGTAATAGTAATAATGCTGCCACCGCAGCACCATCCATTCGGTAACTACCCATTAATTGAAATAAATACAGTGGTAGAGTTTGGAAATCTTGACTGCCAAATAAAGCGATCGCACCCAGATCGCCTAATGACAGCACTAAACTTATAGCCAGTGATTGTGCGATTGGTTTACGTAAGGCTCGCCATTCTACTAATCGTAACCGCGACCAGCCGCTCATATTTAAACTTCGACATAACGTGTTGTATTGCTGGGCAATGTGTAACATCGGTTGGCTAAGCGTTTTGATCACATAAGGCAACGCCATTAACGCATTAACCCCAACCACGACCCAAAAAGCGGCGCCATAAGCATCGGTATATTGGCGTAATAGTAAGAAGATACCGGTGCTTAATACTAATCCTGGAGTAACTAATATAATAGTACCGATCATTTCGATACTATCGGCACCAACCGCTTGTTTATTTAAACGTAACTGACGGCTAGCTAATAAGATCATCACTCCAAATACAAAGGCTAATCCACATGCTACTACCGCTATTTGTAGTGAATTAGATACTGCATGCCATAATGCTGGTTGTTGTAATAGCTGCGGCAATTGGCGATTAAGTCCTGCAACAAATACTGCAATAATCGGTGGGATCACCAGTAAGATCGCAGCGATGATCCAACTCCAATCCCAGCATTTTGCGCGCCAGTTATCTTGATAGTTGACCACATTGTTACCAACAGAAGCGCTAAAAGTTGCGAGTGGTTTTGCAAAGCGGTGACTAAGTAGTACTAATCCACCACAAAGTAGCATTTGCCACAGCGCTAAAATAGCCCCTGTTGCAAGATCAAAGTCGTAGCGAATAGCTTGATAAATCGCCAGTTCAATAGTGGTTGATTTCGGGCCGCCACCGAGCGACATGATCACTGCAAAACTGGTAAAACACAGCATAAAAATAAGCCCAGCAACATGAGGTAATTGTTGGCGTAACCGCGGCCAAGCAACTAACTTAAATTTATGCCAGCCGCGAATGCCTAAATGGGCCGCTAATTGATGTTGTTCATGAGGGATTGATTCTAAACTTTGAAGTAAAAAACGCACTGCTAACGGCAAATTAAGAAACACATGCGCCAGTAAAATGCCGCTTAAACCATAAATGTTTAGCCGTGGTAATCCCAGCAGGCTTAATCCATGACTAATAATGCCACTTTTGCCGTAGATAGCTAATAGACCAAATACTGCTACTAACACTGGCATCACTAATGTCATCGCAAACAAACGTAATAGCAGTTGTTTACCAATAAAGTGCCGTCGTGATAGCGCGTAAGCTATTGCAATTGCAGGTACGATACTGAGTAGCGTCGACAGTAAAGCTTGGTAAAAACTAAATCGAGTCACATGGCGTAGATAAGGATCGTGCCATAAGCTACTTAGTTGCCATTGCCCAGCATGAAGTATGAGGCTGGTGATCGCAGCGATCACTAACAATAGAATAAGCCCAGCACTGAATAGTCCGGGCAATAGTTGAGTTACTGGTTTATTCACAGCGGTATGCCATTATTGGGTCAGCGCTTGCTGCCACTCTCGAATCCATGCTTTACGATTTTTAGCCACTTCATCGGCGCTAAATTCTAATGCTTTATCAGGAATGGTTAATTGCTTAAAAGCAGTTGGCAGTGGCTGTTTGGTAACTGGATACATCCAGTTGTGAGTCGCGATTTGAGATTGAAAAGCATCACTAACAATAAACTGCATAAATTGATCGGCAAGTTTAGGATGAGGACTATTTTTCATTTTAGCGGCCACTTCCACTTGCATGTAATGACCTTCTTTGAAATTAGCTGCTTTATACTGGTTTTTGTGCTCTTCGATGATGTGATAGGCCGGTGACGTGGTATATGACAAGACCATATCGGCTTCACCATCAAGGAACATGCTGTAAGCTTCTGACCAGCCTTTAGTGACCGTTACCGTATGTTTGGCAAGCTGTTGCCATGCGGCGGCGACTTTATCACCATATACCGATTTCATCCATAACATCAGCCCTTGTCCTGGGGTTGAAGTGCGAGGATCTTGGTAGATGACACTGATATTTTGATCGTTGACCAGTGCTTTTAAACTGGTGGGTGGATGGGGTAATTTAGTGCTGTCATAAACAAATGCAAAATAGCCGTAATCATAGGGAATAAAGGTATCGTCATGCCAGCCTTTAGGTAAGGTTAATTTACTTAGATCAACATGTTGTTTTGCCAGTAGTCCCGTTTGTTTAGCTTCAGTCATCAAGTTGTTATCAAGCCCCAATAAAATATCTGCTTGGCTACGGCTGCCTTCTAAACGGACTCGATTAAGAATTGAAACACCATCTTCTAAAGAGACAAAGTTAACTTTGCAACCATTGCATTGGGCTTCAAAGGCTTTTTTGATAATAGGCCCTGGACCCCACTCGGATGAAAACGAGCTGTAGGTATAAACATTAAGGGTGTTATCGGCCGCCAAGACGTTATTTGACAATAACGCTATCGATATTAGCGGTAAAAGTGTGTAACTGATTTTCACTATGCGCTCCTGATGTCAGCATCCTGCGAACAAAATAAAAAGAGAGAGCGGCACAGGGTTGAGAGGATAAATATCAGCTGTAATAGCAGATGGGCAATGGTAGATACCAGTGCGTTTCTCAATTCCTACGCCAGCATTACCTGGTTCAGGTTCAATGGGTTCTGCTATATCAATCAAGATAATAACAACAATCTCAGCCTAATGGCTCCCCAATGAGAACGCGACTATTGTACCTGTAATGGCTGTTAAGTTATAGCTTCCTATTTAACAACCAGTTGTAATTATATTTAAGGTTATTGGCATTGATTTTATTATCGGTGCGGTAATGATTTATATGCTGTAATAATGCTTGTTGGTTGCCAAAATCGCTACCATACCAGTCATAAATAGACGATAAAGTTGTTTGTTTTGAGCTGATTTTTACCCCTTTATCACTATTAATAAAGCGACTGGCCGCAGCATTAAGTTGGCTATTTAATTGCTGGCTGTCAAACACGTGTGGCAGTAAATCGGGGCAGCCTAAACTGGCACAATTAACCGCATAATGGATACGAGGATCACGCCAAATAGGGCGCAATATTCGATGTTCAATATCGTTAAGGCTAAGGGTTTTATTATTAATAGTTACAATGGCTTGATCCCACGGTCCAAAACTGAAAAAGCCCCCCAGTTTAGTAATTGAAGTTAGAGGATAATTATCAATAATCAATTGTACAGTTAGGGCATTATACAGATTAACCCAGTAAGCAAATTGCACCTTGCGATTATATTGGCGCGGATCAAGTTTTGCTAAGTGATTAATATAATTCTGTAATAGTTGTTTATCGGCAGAGGTAACTGCATCATAACGAAACAGTGTTTGTTGAGGTTGTACGACTAAATATTTATCCAATAGCTGTTGCCATTGGTGATGATCAATCTGACGTTGATCTGTGGCGAGTTGATCTTGCCAATAAGGTAAAAGTTCTGCCTTTGGTGCCGCGAAAAGATTCACTGACCATAACATCAATAACAAGCTCAAGATTACGCGCATAAATAGTCCATTGATAAAAGAAGATAACGATTAAGACCGCCATAAAATGGTATTTATTACACTGTCCAGTATGACATGCTAAACAAACGCCTGCTGATGAACAGGCGTTTTTTTTAGCCGAGCGAGTTACGCAAGATAAGAGGCTATATTGGCTTCGTAATCAGCAATTTTTGCTTGGTGTTGTAGAGTTAAGCCAATGTTATCAAGTCCGTTTAATAGGCAGTGGCGTCTAAATTCATCAATTTCAAAAGAGTATTGATGGCCATTAGCACTGACAGTCATGGCTTCAAGATCAACCGTGATCTTTGCGCCAACGGTAGTTTCAACAAATTCAAATAATTGATCAATTTGTTGATCTGTCAGGCGAACGGGAATCATTTGGTTATTGATTGAATTACCATAAAAAATATCGGCAAAGCTAGGTGCAATCATGACTTGAATGCCGTAATCAGCTAATGCCCATGGTGCATGTTCGCGCGATGATCCACAGCCAAAGTTTTCACGTGCTAGTAAAATGGTAGCGCCTTGGTAGCGTGGAGCATTCATTATAAAATCAGGATTAGGCTGTTTGCCTGCATCATCTAAAAAGCGCCAATCATGAAATAAATGTTGTCCAAAACCTGTGCGCGTCACTTTTTGTAAAAACTGCTTTGGAATAATGGCATCGGTATCAATATTGGCAGTATTTAATGGCACCACCAATCCGGTATGTTGAGTAAAACCTGTCATGTTCAAATCCTTTTGTTACGCAGATACGGGATCAAGTTGGCGAATATCAATAAAGTGACCTGCACACGCTGCCGCTGCCGCCATCGCGGGGCTAACTAAATGGGTGCGACCATCACGACCTTGACGACCTTCAAAGTTACGGTTACTGGTCGATGCACAGCGTTCACCGGGGCCTAAGCGATCGTTATTCATAGCTAAACACATTGAACACCCAGGTAGTCGCCATTCAAAACCAGCATCAATGAAGATTTTATCTAACCCTTCTTGCTCTGCTTGTGCTTTGACTTGTTCTGAGCCAGGAACGACTAAAGCTTGGACGTTAGCAGCCACTTTTCGACCTTTCGCAATCGCAGCTGCTGCGCGCATATCTTCGATACGTGAGTTAGTACACGAACCGATAAACACTTTATCAACCGCGTAATCAGACAGTGATTTTTGCGCTTCTAATCCCATGTAGGCTAATGCTTTTTTAGCTGAGGTTTGTTCTACTGGATCAGTAAAACTTTCAGGCGCTGGAATCGGTTCATCTACTGCAATCACTTGGCCTGGATTGGTACCCCATGTGACTTGCGGCTTTATCTCTTTAGCATCAAGCGTTACAACGGCATCAAACTCGGCATCAGGATCAGATTTTAATGATGTCCAGTATTCTACTGCGGCATTAAAGTCAGCGTCTTTCGGTGCAAATTCACGATCTTTAATATAATCAAAGGTGGTTTGATCTGGTGCAATTAAGCCAGCTTTCGCACCGAGTTCAATGGCCATGTTACACACTGTCATACGACCTTCCATACTAAGGTCGGTGATCGCTTCACCACAGAACTCAACCACATAACCGGTTCCGCCTGCAGCTGTGGTTTTGCCGATAATGGCCAATACGATATCTTTCGCGGTAATGCCTGCCGCCACTTTGCCGTTAACTTCAATCTTCATGGTTTTAGCACGAGATTGTTTTAGAGTTTGAGTGGCTAATACGTGTTCTACTTCCGAGGTGCCAATACCGAAAGCTAAGGCGCCAAAGGCACCATGGGTGGCGGTATGTGAGTCGCCACAAACAATAGTCATACCGGGTAAGGTAATCCCAAGTTCAGGTCCCATTACATGGACAATACCCTGATATTTATGGTTTAAGTCATATAATGTAACCCCAAAATCAGCACAGTTCTTGGCAAGTGTTTCCATTTGGATTCGGGCCATTTCACCTGATGCGTTGATGTCTTTGGTTTGAGTAGAAACATTATGATCCATAGTGGCAAAGGTTTTAGCTACTTGGCGAACACGACGACCTTTTTCGCGTAAACCATCAAATGCTTGCGGTGAGGTAACTTCATGCACTAAATGACGATCAATGTACAAAATTGGGTTTTCACCCGCCGCTGCAACAACGACATGAGCATCATAAACTTTTTGATAGAGTGTTTTAGCAGTCGTTGACGGTGTGTTATTCGACATAATGATGCTCCTTATGCTTGTTGAATATAGGCTGCGATTTTGTCACCCATTTCGCTGGTGGTTAGGGCGGTACCAGTGCCAGCTAAGTCTGCTGTCAGCTCTCCTGCTTCTAGTGCTTGAGCAACCGCTCTTTCTATGGCGCGTGCCGCTTCTTCTTCACCAAGGCTATAACGTAGCATTAAGGCTGCTGATAGAATCTGTGCAATCGGATTGGCAATATTTTGACCTGCAATATCAGGTGCTGAGCCGCCAGCAGGCTCATACATACCAAATTTTTGTTGATTTAAACTTGCAGATGGCAACATGCCCATTGAGCCTGTGATCATGGCGCATTCGTCAGAAATAATATCGCCAAAAATATTTGAACATAGCATCACATCAAACTGCGATGGATCTTTGATTAGCTGCATGGTGGCGTTATCAATATACATGTGAGTTAAGCTGACATCGGGATAATCAACGGCAACTTCTTCAACCACTTCTCGCCATAAAATTGAGCTTTGTAGAACGTTAGCTTTATCAATTGAACATACTTTTTTACGGCGTAATCGTGCTGATTCAAACGCAATTTTTGCAATCCGCTCAATTTCATAACGATGATAAATTTCAGTATCAAATGCTTTTTCTTGTGCACCTTCACCTTCACGGCCTTTGGGTTGACCAAAGTAAATACCGCCAGTGAGTTCGCGTACGACTGCAATATCAAAACCCCGCTCAGAAATATCAGCGCGCAATGGTGAGAAGCGTTCTAAACCACGGTGAATTTGTGCCGGACGTAGATTACAAAATAGTTGAAAGTGCTTGCGCAGCGGTAATAGAGCGCCACGTTCAGGTTGGTCATTGGGTGCTAGGTGTTCCCATTTAGGGCCACCTACAGAGCCAAACAATATTGCATCTGCCGCTTCACAGCCCTTTAAGGTAATTGAGGGCAGTGGACAACCATGGTTATCTATTGCAATACCGCCAACATCAAACTGATGGCAATGAAGTGTTATATCGAATTGTTGTTGTACCGCAGCCAATACTTTGTGTGCTTGCTGCATGACTTCTGGGCCAATACCGTCACCGGGTAGTACTGCTATATTATATGAACCTGCCATGGTAGATGCTCTCCGTAATGTACCAAAAATAAAATTGAATTCTTTAATCAGTTATTGGCTATTTTGTTGTTTGATGGTCGCGATTTGATCTGCGCGATGAATACTATTGATAACATGGATCAGAGCCTGACCTGATGCCTCAACAATATCGGTGGCTAAACCGGTGCCGTGATATTTGCGACCTTTATAATTAGCAATGATATCTGCTTGGCCTAAGCCATCTTCACCTTCGCCTTTGGCGGTAAGATCAAATTTATCTAATACGATTTCATAACCGGTTAGACGATAGATGCATTGATAAAGTGCATCGACTGGCCCGTTGCCCACAGCAGCTTCACATTTTTCTTCGGTGCCACATTGAAGCTTAATGCTAGTGGTGGCCATCACGCTGCCAGATTGCACGCTTAAATAGTTTATTTTGAAAAAGTCATCTTCATCGCGTAGGTTAGCAAAATGCATTAATGCTTCTAGATCGTAATCAAATACTTGGCCTTTACGATCGGCTAGCTTTAAGAAGTCAGTGTAAAGTTTATCTAGATCATAGTCGTGTTCAGTGTAGCCTAATGTATCCATATGACTTTTAACGGCAGCTCGGCCAGAACGACTGGTCAGATTTAATGCCTGATTTTTAAGGCCGATAGAGGTTGGTGTCATGATCTCGTAGGTGTTTTTATTTTTCAGCATTCCATCTTGGTGAATACCTGAGGAGTGACTAAAAGCATTGCCACCAACAATGGCTTTATTAGCTTGAATTGGCATATTGCATAGCTGACTGACCATTTTACTGGTGCGGTGAATTTCGTCATGTTTGATATTAGTATGGACACCCAAAAGTGATTGACGAGTTTTAATGATCATCGCTATTTCTTCTAGGGCACAGTTACCTGCACGTTCACCCAGACCATTTATCGTCCCTTCCACTTGACGAGCACCAGCTTGAATTGCTGCCATTGAGTTAGCCACCGACATGCCAAGATCATCATGGCAGTGAACAGAGATGACGGCTTTATCTATATTCGGTACTCGATCAAATAGCTGGCTAATAATGCCGCCAAACTCACTTGGCAGAGTATAGCCAACAGTATCTGGAATATTAATGGTATTGGCACCGGCATTGATGGCGGCCTCTACCATGCGACACAGGTTATCAATCGGTGTCCGCCCTGCATCCTCACAGGAGAATTCGACATCATCTGTATATTTACGCGCTCGTTTTACAGCTGCAACACCCATTTCAATCACATCATCATAGCTACGACGAAGCTTATCTTGCACATGAACAGTTGAGGTTGAAATAAAGGTATGAATGCGAAATGCTTCGGCGACTTTTAATGATTCAGCGGCAACATCAATATCTTTTGCAACGGCACGAGAAAGGGCGCAGATACGACTATGTTTAATGTGCTTAGCGATAGTCTGTACTGATTCAAAATCACCAGGAGATGAGATAGGAAAGCCAGCCTCGATGACATCGACACCTAAACGTTCAAGCGCATAGGCTATTTGCAATTTTTCTTTAACGGTTAAACTGGCTGATAATGCTTGCTCGCCATCACGCAAGGTTGTATCAAAAATAATGACCTGATCTTTCATAGTGACATCCTTTTTAAATATAAGCCGATATAAGGCTGAGTTCCGCATTCACTTGCGCTGGTCAAAATATGAAAAAACCCGCGCTTGTTTGCGCGGGTTTTGAAATCTTTGGTGGTGTTTCCCACTTGATAGCAACCCGCGTGATTATGTCACGATAAGGAGGAGTGCTAAGAGGATAGAGAAACGTGTTTTCATTTTATTAAAGACTTAAATTAATTTGGTTAACAAATGAATATCAAATAGACAGGCTATAGGTCAACCAAAAGTTGTGTTTTTTTTGTACTTTACACGTGGAGTTATGCTATCAAAAGCGAACAAGATAGTGCTAAAAAGGTTTAAGTGTGAGCGCTTGCTAACTTTGAGATGAAAAGATAGAAGTTAATATTAATAAGAATATCAATTATAGATTTTATCAATAATATAATAATTAGTAATTGCTACTAATCATTATATTTATATAGCAGTAATTATTAACTTCAAATACATACAAAAATTAAATATATAATAAGTCTATATTATTTTCGTTGTGAATTTTAAATTGAAAATAAATGATAATTCTTGAAATAAAAACGCTATTTTATCTTATTTTATTAACGATCGTTTTATTTATATTAAATTTAAAATTCTTGATTTAATATCTATGCTGTTGATATTTTTGGTTTTATTTTCCTGAATTGGAATTAAATAAGTGGCTGTTCATATTATCTTATTTTCTATTATTAGTTTCATCAATCTATATAGTTGATACTTAGCGCATCCCAACAAGGGCATTCAAAGCAGACACTGTAGATAATTAAAATAACGTCTAAGTGAGTATGGCATTGCGATGCACTAATAATAATTAAATTTTAGAGGTATACCATGAGCCGAACGACTACTTCAGTTTCTGCCGTTGATAATTACAGCATGGAATCAACATTACGCAGTGTTGATCTTAATTTATTAACCGTTTTTGATGCTGTTATGCAGGAACAAAATATTACTCGTGCCGCGCAAAATTTAGGTATGTCGCAACCAGCAGTAAGTAATGCAGTTGCACGTTTAAAAGTGATGTTTAATGATGAATTATTTATTCGCCACGGCCGTGGTATTCAACCAACGCAACGCGCTAAACAATTGTTTGGTCCATTACGTCAGGCACTACAGTTAGTAAAAAATGAATTACCATGTTCTATCTTTACGCCATTAACATCAAACCGCACTTTTAAACTTGCCATTTGTAGTCCTTCCGATATGCGTTTTGCACCAACAGTATTATCGACGATGCGCGAGCAAGCACCAAATATTCAGCTTCAACTAGAAGCGGAATTAGATGCAGAATTACCACAAAAAATGCGTTATCAAGAAGTGGATTTTGTAATTGATTACGCACGTTTTGACGAAGATGGTTTTTGTAGCACCGAACTATTTTGCGATGAGTTAGTAGCAATTGTCGCTAATAATCACCCACGTATTGGCGACAGTATCTCTGCTGATGAGTTTAATACTGAAATGCATGCAGTTCTAAAATCAGTATCAGATGTCAAAATGTTCGCTGATGACATTTATAACCACAGCGCAGTAAATTGTCAGGATGCATATCAAGGTGCAAGTCTAAACGACATTATGTTTGTCGTTAGCCAATCTGAGTTGATTGCTGTTGCTCCGCGCTGGTTAGCAGAAGCGTCTGCCGACAACTTACAACTTAAGGTATTACCATTACCATTTGCTAACGCTAAGATCACCGGCTACCTAAGCTGGCATGAATCTACACAGAAAGATAAAGGTAATATCTGGATGCGTGATCAACTAATGGCTATCTGTGGTGATCTGACCAGCTAATAATTGATATAGCGCTACTATAAAGCCAGCTTAAATGCTGGCTTTTTTATTGGTTGAATAAAATTATACCAGCTAACGTAACGGTATTTTGATTGGCATGACTTTAAGCTGATATTTCTAGGCTAATTATTTATTACGATTTTTGGTTATTAGGCCATGTTATTTATAGATTCTTACACTTTTACTGTTTAGTTAAAAAGTTATTGAAGACAATAAGTAAGCAGGTATAGAGTGATATGGATCATTAGAACCTATAATTTAATATGCATTATAGTTGGCTTTTTAAAGACTGAATTGTAGACTGCACCTCTCAAAATAAGCTTACAAGTGTAAGCTAAAAAAATAGAGTACTTATGGCACAACATGATTTCCATATTGTTCACCGTATTCGTCAGCAAGTTGCGCGCTTAGGCGACAGTCCTGCTTTACGTCATCAAGTTAATGGTGAGTGGCAAGATATTAGCTGGAATAATTTTGGTGAAAAAATTCAACAATTAGCATTAGCATTGTTAAATCAAGGGCTGGCAGTACAAGATAAAGTGGGTATCTTTGCTAATAATATGCCTCGTTGGACTGTTGCTGATTTTGCCTCACTGTATAGCCGTTGTGTTACGGTTCCTATTTACCCAACCAATACAGCTCAACAAACGGCTTATATTCTGCAAGATTCGAATGTTAAAGTACTGTTTGTTGGCGAGCAAGCACAGCTAAATACTGCTGTTGCGATTGCTGATCAATGTCCAAATTTAGAACGCATTGTCGCACTAACCGATGATGTTGAATTACCTCAGCACCCTTTAGTTTGTCATTATGCTGACTTTTTAAAGACCGCAAGTGCAGAGCATCAACCTGAGCTAGATATGCGTCTTGATAATCTAGTCATGGATGATTTATTAACCCTGATTTATACCTCTGGCACTACCGGTACGCCAAAAGGGGTGATGTTAGATTATGCCAATATAGCCTCACAAATTATTGCGCATGATGAACGATTAGCACTTGATGAAGGTGATACTTCATTGTGCTTTTTGCCGTTATCACATGTGTTTGAGCGGGCTTGGACATTTTATGTATTACACCGTGGTGTGATTAACTGTTACCTTTCTGATACCAATAAGCTTAAAGAAGCGTTGGTGGATGTTAAGCCTAACTACATGTCTGCTGTGCCACGGGTATACGAGAAAATATATTCTGGCGTTCATGAAAAAGTGTCGCGAGCACCGTTTCAACGTAAGATTATTTTTACTTGGGCTGTGAATATGGGAGCAAGAATGTCACTTGCTCGCCAGCAATGTCGCGAACCATCTTGGTTATTAAAAAAGAGTTATAACCTTGCCGATAAAATAGTGCTATCTAAATTGCGCGCGGTACTGGGTGGTAACATCAAGTGTATGCCATGTGGTGGTGCTAAGTTAGATGCAGGCATTGGCCGTTTTTTCCATGCGATAGGTATTAATGTCAAGTTAGGCTATGGCATGACAGAAACAACGGCAACGGTATCTTGTTGGGATGATCGCTGCTTTAATCCGGATTCAATTGGTATGCCAATGCCGGGGGCTGAAGTTAAAATTGGCAAGGACAATGAAATTCTTGTTCGTGGTCCAATGGTGATGCGCGGTTATTATAATATGGCCGAAGAAACCGCAAATAACTTTACTGAAGATGGTTTTTTAAAAACCGGTGATGCGGGTTATATCGATGAGCAAGGTAACTTGTTTATTACCGATCGTATCAAAGAGTTGATGAAGACCTCGGGCGGTAAATATATTGCGCCACAAGTGATTGAGGGCGCGATTGGTAAAGATCATTTGATTGAACAGATTGCTGTTATTGCCGATACCCGTAAGTTTGTATCAGCATTAATTGTGCCGTGCTTTGAAACCCTAGAAGAGCATGCGCGTGAACTCAACATTAAATATCAAGACCGAATGGAACTGGTTAAACATAGCCAAATTGTTGAGTTAATTGAAAAACGCGTTATTGAACTTCAAAAAGATTTAGCTCGTTTTGAACAAGTGAAAAAATTCACCTTATTGCCAAAGTCGTTTTCGATGGATAAAGGTGAACTTACACCAACTCAAAAATTACGTCGTAAAGTGATTCAAGATCGTTACCACAAAGAGATTGAACATATGTACGAAGAGAGCCATAAAAAAGCCCAACAAAAAGACGACTAAGTTGTTTTTTGCTTATATTTAAGAAAGAAGCCTATTTGGCTTCTTTTTTTATGGTTGTTATATAGTGATAAGCTCTAATTTATTAGTTGGTAATAGTCGTTACTAGCAGCTTGTTAGTTAATTTTTATATAAAGCATTGGGAATAACACTCACGGCAGATAAAAACCGTAAATTCCTATTTTGATCTAGCAATGAATGCTGCAAAAGCGTTAAGGTTGTTGCAGTTATTCGCGGTTGTTATTACAACAGTGATAAACATAGCATGCTTAGCCATGTATTTTATTAGGCTAAAAATAAGCCCTAACTATGTTTCATCGATCTGGAGACAAAATATGGAAATGTTGTCTGGCGCAGATATGATCGTTCGATCAATGATCGATCAAGGCGTTAAGCATATCTTCGGTTATCCCGGAGGTTCGGTTCTTGATATTTATGACGCACTGCATGAAAAAAGTGATATTGAACATGTGCTAGTACGCCATGAGCAAGCTGCAGTACATATGGCTGATGGCTATGCACGAGCAACTGGTGATGTTGGTGTCGTGCTCGTTACTTCAGGCCCAGGCGCAACGAATGCGATTACGGGCATTGCAACAGCGTATATGGACTCAATTCCATTAGTGGTATTGTCTGGCCAAGTGATGAGTAATCTGATTGGTAATGATGCTTTTCAAGAGTGTGATATGGTTGGTATATCACGACCTGTGGTTAAGCACAGCTTTCTAGTAACAAAACCTGAAGATATTCCTACTATTATCAAAAAAGCTTTCTATATTGCTGCAAGTGGCCGTCCTGGTCCTGTTGTGGTCGATATACCTAAAGATATGCTCAATCCGGCACAAACCTATCCGTATCAATATCCTGAGTCGATTGCATTACGTTCATATAATCCAACTACACAAGGCCACAAAGGTCAGATTAAACGTGGTGTAAAAGCCTTATTGGCTGCCAAACAACCCGTGCTCTATGTCGGTGGCGGTGCAATTATGTCAAGTTGCAGTGAGCAACTAATGACCTTAGCTGAAAGTTTAAATATTCCGGTGGTTAATACCCTCATGGGACTTGGCGCTTTTCCAGGTACACATCAGAAATGTCTAGGCATGCTCGGTATGCATGGTACCTATGAAGCAAATATGGCAATGCATAACGCAGATTTAATTTTTGGTATTGGGGTTAGGTTTGATGATCGAACCACTAATAATCTTGAGAAATATTGCCCAAATGCCACCATTATGCATATCGATATAGATCCATCATCGATATCAAAAACAGTCGCGGTTGATATTCCGATTGTTGGTTCGGCAGAGATTGTACTTACCAGTATGCTAAAGCTAATTAGTGAACAAGATAGTGCTGAGCATCAACAATTATTGCAACCGTGGTGGCAACAAATTGCAACTTGGCGTCAGCGTCAGTGTTTACGGTATGACACCACCAGTGAGCGTATTAAGCCGCAACAGGTGATTGAATCTTTGTACCGTCTTACTGGTGGCGATGCGTATGTCACCTCTGATGTTGGTCAGCATCAAATGTTTGCTGCTTTGTATTATCCGTTTGATAAGCCTCGGCGTTGGATTAACTCTGGTGGACTTGGCACCATGGGCTTTGGGTTACCCGCCGCGATGGGAGTGAAGTTTGCACTGCCTGATGCTGAAGTGGTGTGTGTAACGGGGGATGGCAGTATTCAAATGAATATTCAAGAGCTTTCAACCGCATTGCAATACGATATTCCAGTGAAAATTATCAACCTCAATAACCGTTTTTTAGGCATGGTAAAGCAATGGCAAGATATGATTTATCAAGGCCGTCATTCTCAATCTTACATGGATTCTGTACCTGATTTTGCTGCTATTTCAGAAGCCTATGGTCATGTTGGCGTAAGGATCTCTGATCCCAAATTACTGGATCAGCAATTAGAGCAAGCATTAGCCTTAAAAGATAAGTTGGTATTTATTGATATTAGTGTTGATGAAACTGAGCATGTGTATCCAATGCTTATTCGTGGTGGTGCAATGAGTGATATGTGGTTAAGCAAGACGGAGCGAACTTAATGCGTAGAATTATTTCGGTATTACTTGAAAACCAGCCCGGTGCACTTTCTCGAGTGGTGGGGTTGTTTTCTCAGCGGGGCTATAATATTGAGTCATTAACCGTAGCCCCTACTGATGATGCTACATTATCACGGTTAAATATTACCACTCATGTTAAAGATGAAGCGGCCTACGAACAAATAGAGAAACAACTGCATAAGTTAATTGATATTTTAAAAGTCAGTAATATTACTGAATCGGATCATATTGAGCGTGAGTTAATGCTCGTAAAAGTCAAAGCCAGTGGTTTTGCTCGTGCAGAAGTAAAACGTACAGCGGATATATTCCGTGGTTTGATTGTTGATGTGACCAGTCAGATTTATACCATCCAAGTAACGGGTACCAGCGAAAAACTCGATGCCTTTTTAGCCGCAGTTAGTGAGGCGACTGACATTATTGAAGTTGCGCGTAGTGGTGTTGTTGGCCTTGCTCGTGGTGAGCGGGCGCTAAAAATATAGTTGCAACCGTATAAAGGAAAACCCATGCCATCAATGTGTCATGGGTTTTTATTTAATTATTAGTGTCAAACTAGAGATAAGGCCTAACAGAGCTAACAGCATTTTTAGAGTGGTTATTTAGAATCGTTTGGGCAAGCTCAATATCACGATCTAATACCGCTTTCATTAATGCTTCATGTTCACCTTCATCATTATAACGGCTGTCACTATCGCGTAAGTTGCTCAGCCAAATGTGGCGATAACGTTTAATTTGTTCGTAGATATCCACATAAAGATCAAGTAACACTGGTGAGTTACTGCCAGATAAAATAGCAATATGAAAATCGCCATGGCGTTGTTCCCACTCAGAAAGATCAGCGTCATCAGACGTTGGGTTAAGGCGGCTTAACTTATGGTAACTGGTTAGGATGTTGAGTTCCCAAGCTTCATTACCTTGTAAAATCGCTTTTTTTAACAGTTCATGTGAGATTAATTGATGAGCATTGAAAAGATCTGTCAATTCCTCTACAGATACTGGTGCCACCCAGCAGCCTTTTTGTGGTGCAAACTTGACGTATTTTTTCCACGATAATTGGACAAGAGCTTCACGAATAGGTGAAGCGCCGACTTGGTAATGTTCTTTTAAATCGGCAACAACTAGCTTTTGTCCGGGAGTCAATTTGCCAAGCAAAATATCTTGTCGTATGACCTCCATGATTTTATTTGTTTGCGTAGGACTGGACACAGTTTCCCTCTTTGTTGTTATTGTTATTCGACACAATATACACATAACATTGTCAATGTTATGTGTATTAGTATCTATTGATAAGAAGTATAACTGGCTTTGTTTATCGCTTAAACATTAAAGAGAGTGATAAACAAGGATTAGAATGGATTGATACTAAGAATATAACAATTGTGAGCTATATATTTATAAAATGATAAGTCAGCAAGGTTTGGTTGTTGGTGGTTTTATAAATTAGGAAGGGATTGTTAACATTGAAAGCTAATAAGATTAGAAATAGCGCAGTTTTTCCAAATAAAAAGGGAGCCAAAGCTCCCTTTTTTATAGCTGTTTACGAACGATTATAGTACGTGAACAGATGCAGTATTAGTTGTACCTGAAGCAACAAGTGCACCAGAAACCATTACTACGATATCGCCTTTAGCGCCAAGACCAGTTTCTAACGCTAGTTCTTTACCACGAAGGTAGAATGCGTCAGTGCTGTCAATTGACTCAACAACAACAGGTGTAACACCTTTAGAAAGACATAGCTGAGCTGCTGTCTTAGTATTTGTTGTTACAGCAAGGATACGTGCTGTTGGGAAATATTTACGGATTGAACGAGCAGATTTACCTGCTTCTGTTGCAACGATGATCAGTGGAGCACCTAGCTTCTCAGCTGTATCAACTGCACCTTTACATACCGCTTCAGTGATACGTAGACGTGGGCTATCTAGACGTGAACCTAGCTCAGCTTTAAGTACTTTGTCTGTACGTGCACAGATTTGCGCCATGATAGTTACAGCTTCAATTGGGTATTTACCCTTAGCTGACTCACCAGAAAGCATTACTGCATCAGTACCATCCATGATTGCGTTAGCAACATCACCCGCTTCTGCGCGTGTTGGACGTGGGTTCTTGATCATTGAATCAAGCATTTGAGTTGCAGTGATAACAACTTTACGAGCGCGGTTACACTTCTCGATCATCATCTTTTGAGCAAAGATAACTTCTTCAACTGGAATCTCAACACCAAGGTCACCACGAGCAACCATGATACCGTCAGATGCTTCAAGAATAGCGTCAAAGTTATCAACACCTTCTTGGTTTTCGATCTTAGAGATGATTTGAATGTTAGCGCCGCCGTTTGCTTCTAGTAGCGCACGGATTTCTAATACGTCTTCAGCCTTACGGATGAAAGATGCAGCAACGAAATCAACACCTTGCTCACAACCAAACTTAAGGTCAGCTTTATCTTTTTCAGCAAGTGCTGGAAGTTTTACTGAAACGCCAGGAAGGTTAACACCTTTGTTTTCACCTAGGTCACCGCTGTTAAGTACTTTACACTTAACTTCAGTTTCTGTTGTTTCCAACACTTCCATTTCAATTAGACCGTCGTCTACAAGGATAATGTTGCCTTTTACTAGGTCTTTAGCAAAACCAGGGTAAGTCACAGCCACACGGTCTTGGTTACCGATTACAGATGTATCTGTTGTGAAAGTGAAATCTTGACCAGCCACTAGAGTGAAGTCATTACCACCTTCTAGCTTGATAGTACGAATTTCAGGACCTTTAGTATCTAGCAAAATTGCTAGTTCTTTGCCTGTATTAGCCATAACTTCACGTAAGTTAGTGATACGCTGACCGTGCTCTTCAAAGTCACCGTGCGAGAAGTTAAGACGCATTACGTTCATACCAGCGTTAGCTAGTTTAGTAAGCATTTCTACAGATTCAGTTTTCGGTCCAATCGTACATACGATCTTGGTCTTTTTCATTGAGGATACTCTCCGGACGAACTTGCTACCCAAGGGAAAATTAACATTAACCATTATCA
Organism: Photobacterium andalusiense; assembly: GCF_900185625.1. Taxonomy (GTDB): domain Bacteria; phylum Pseudomonadota; class Gammaproteobacteria; order Enterobacterales; family Vibrionaceae; genus Photobacterium; species Photobacterium aquimaris. The sequence continues at coordinate 72,687 of NZ_FYAJ01000009.1, read as the reverse complement.
AATAATCAACTTATTTTGTTATCTGATAGTGAGTAATGAATAAATAAAAAACTCTTTAAATATTACTTTAAAAAAGCGTTAATGCGCTTTTGTAAAGTTCATACACATGTTGGAAAACGACATTCAGTCCGTCACGATTAAGAGTGAACAAGCAAAAAATGCCTATGAAACATTGATATCAACCTCAATATTCAAGCGCAGGATTATAGCAGATATTCCACCATTTAGCACCCTGAGATATAGCTGTTCATTGTCGATGGTACGTGTGACATAAAAATGATGATTATGTGGAAAAATAAAAACAAAGCTTTGCTATTTATCAAGTGTCAGTGTGTTAATGATATTTTTTATGCTGGCACGACAGTAAAATATACCGTATTGATTATTTTACTGTCGTTAAAAACCAAAAAAGGCTGAAGTAAAATACTTCAGCCTTTTTGAATTTTGGTGGCCCCTCCCAGACTTGAACTGGGGACCAAGCGATTATGAGTCGCCTGCTCTAACCACTGAGCTAAGGGGCCATATGCGGCAAATTATAGGGGATGGCGAAACGCTTGTCTAGCGATTAACGCTAAAAAATTGTTTGCTTTTTCGACAGTTAGAAAAACAGAATCGGTATCTCAAACTTTTAATGTTGTTATTGCATATAATAAAAAAGCGAGCTCAAGGCTCGCTTTTTTGATGACATTATTGCGTGTACTTATTCGTCAAGGAAACTACGAAGTACATCAGAACGGCTAGGGTGACGTAATTTACGTAACGCTTTCGCTTCGATCTGACGGATACGCTCACGAGTAACATCAAACTGCTTACCCACTTCTTCTAGCGTATGATCGGTATTCATATCGATACCAAAACGCATACGAAGTACTTTAGCTTCACGTGGCGTTAGGCCAGCTAGTACATCGTTAGTTGCAGCGCGCAAGTTTGTTGCCGTTGCTGCATCCATTGGTAGTTGAAGTGTTGTATCTTCAATGAAATCACCTAGGTGCGAATCTTCATCATCACCGATAGGAGTTTCCATTGAGATTGGCTCTTTAGCAATCTTCAATACCTTGCGGATTTTGTCTTCCGGCATTTGCATGCGTTCAGCCAATTCTTCAGGTAACGGCTCACGACCCATCTCTTGAAGCATCTGACGTGAGATACGATTCAATTTGTTGATGGTTTCAATCATGTGTACTGGAATACGAATAGTACGCGCTTGGTCAGCGATTGAACGTGTGATTGCCTGACGGATCCACCATGTTGCGTAAGTTGAGAATTTGTAACCACGACGGTATTCAAATTTATCAACCGCTTTCATTAGACCGATATTACCTTCTTGGATAAGATCCAAGAATTGTAGGCCACGGTTGGTGTACTTTTTGGCAATAGAGATAACAAGACGCAAGTTTGCTTCAACCATCTCTTTTTTCGCACGGCGTGCTTTCGCCTCACCAATTGACATGCGACGACTAATATCTTTGATGCGCTCAATAGATAGGCCGGTTTCTTGCTCTAGTATGCGCAGCTTTAACGTCGAACGGCGAAGATCTTCTTCATAGTTCTTTAGACGTTCAGCGTAAGGCTTGCCTGAGTTAAGTGCAGTGTCAATCCAATCACTGTTTGATTCATTACCACCAAATAGGCTAATGAATGTTTTCTTTGGCATTTTGCTGTTATCAACACACATACGCATGATAAGACGCTCGTTAGTGCGTACCTTATCCATAGAATCACGTAGTGAGCTAACTAGACGGTCAAATTGCTTTGGAATCAGACGGAATTGCTTGAAGATTTCTGATAACTCTTCAACGGCAACTTCGGTAGTAGCGTGTTGACGACCATTTTCACTAATAGCTAACGCCATTTTTTCATAGGACTGACGTAGTTCTAGGAACTTTTCACGTGCTAGTTCTGGGTCAATGCTACCGTCGTCTTCTTCTTCGTCTGTCTCATCATCATCGTCATCATCGTCTTCAAGATCTTTATCTTCATCTTCAAGATCAGTTTCGCTTAGCTCTGAACCAATGTGCGTTGCTGTTGGTGCTGCGGTCGCTTCTTCGTTTGGATCAACAAAGCCTGAAATGATATCAGTTAGACGAAGTTCATCAGCTTCAACTTTGTCAAACTGCTCAAGTAAGTGAGCGATTGCTGAAGGGTATTCAGCAACAGAACATTGAACTTGGTTAATACCATCTTCAATGCGTTTTGCGATATCAATTTCGCCTTCGCGAGTAAGTAGTTCAACCGTACCCATTTCACGCATGTACATACGTACTGGGTCAGTTGTGCGACCGATCTCGCTTTCTACGCTTGATAATGCTTGCGCCGCTGCTTCAATGGCGTCTTCGTCGGCATTATCTTCAGTCATCATGAGTTCATCGGCATCAGGGGCAGTTTCAACTACCTTAATGCCCATGTCATTAATCATTTGAATAATGTCTTCAACCTGATCAGAATCAACGATATCTTCTGGTAGGTGGTCATTTACTTCGGCGTAGGTCAGATAGCCTTGTTCCTTGCCTTTAGCAACAAGTAACTTTAGCTGTGACTGCGGATTTTGCTCCATAGACGGTATCCAACTTCGGGTCTGAGTGATAATTTAGTATGCAGAGTTGCAAACCAGTCATTATAACAAATTTCTTAATTGTTGACTACTTATTAGACAGGGCGATTCAGCGTTAATAGCTGTAACTCCTGCTTTTCTTCGACTGATAAGCCGACAGTTCTTGATTTAGTCTGCAACTGTTCAATTTGTTGATTAACACATTGGATAATTATTTTATCCATTGCGTCTAAAAATACATCGAGGCTGTTGTCTTCATCATTTGACAACGGCAACTCCCACGCGGCAAGCCGAGCCATCATGGCTTCATTCTTGGTGCCACGCCAATATTCTAAAAGCTGTCCTGTGCTAATATTGGGGTTGTTTCGGCATTTATCAACTATCGAGAGCAATAAATTTAAGCCGGCAAGCTCAATACCAGTAAATGCATCCATATCAAATTCAAGTTGTTGCACAAAGTGTGGATGCTGAATCAGCAAGGCAATAACTTCTCGCATCGGGGTGCGTTTAATTTGTACTTGGCCGACAGGCTTGGTGACTTGACCATGTTTTGAGAGTAATTGTTGTAATTGTGCTTCATCGGGTAAACCGAGTTTTTTACCCAACAACTCTCGCAAGTATAGTCGTAGCGTACCACCTGGTACTTTATCAATTAAAGGAACCGCTAGGGTGGTTAATTTGGCTTTTCCTTCACGACTACTAGTATCAATTTGAACCATTAAGCTGTTAAATAAAAAGTCAGATAATGTTGTCGCAGTATCAATGCGTTGCTCAAATTGGGTTTTCCCTTCAGCACGAATACACGAATCTGGATCTTCGCCATCGGGTAAAAACATAAATTTTAACTGGCGGCCATCGGTGAGAAAGGGTAATGCTTGTTCCATTGCTCGCCATGCAGCTTCACGTCCAGCACGGTCACCATCATAACAACACACAACGGTACTAGTTTGACGGAATAGACTTTGAATATGATCGCCCGTAGTAGCCGTTCCTAGGGATGCGACAGCGTAATCGACACCAAATTGGGCCAAAGCTACCACATCCATATAACCTTCTACCACCATGATTTTTTCAGGCTCACGATGGGTTTGTAAAACTTCATATAAACCGTAAAGCTCACGGCCTTTATGAAAAATATCCGTTTCCGGTGAGTTAAGGTATTTCGGTGTACCATCACCTAATACTCGACCACCAAAACCAATCACACGTCCACGGCGATCATGAATCGGAAACATCACTCTGCCACGAAAGCGATCATAACGACGACCTTGGTCGTTTTCGATCAGCATTCCAGTGTTTACAAGTGCTTTTTGCGATTCATTATCACGCCCAAAGCGGGTGCGAACCATGTCCCATTGATCAGGAATAAAACCGATATTAAATTTCTTTACAACATCGCCAGATAAGCCTCGACCTTTAAGGTAATCAATGGCAACTTGTGCTTCTGGTGCGCGTAATTGTGATTGATAAAACTGTGAAACTTGGCTCATCAACTCATAGTAATTACGTTTATCAGCAGCTTTAGGACCACGTGGCGCAGTGCCATCATTTTCTCGTGGAACTTCTAACCCTAACTGTGAAGCAAGCTCTTCAATGGCATCAACAAACTCTAATCGATCATACTCCATTACGAAGTCAAGTACATTGCCGTGAACACCACACCCAAAACAATGATAGAACTGTTTTTCTTGGCTTACCGAAAAAGATGGTGTTTTTTCATTATGAAATGGACAACAAGCACCAAAGTTCTTGCCTTGTTTTTTGAGTTTTACACGCGCGTCAATGACATCGACAATATCATGTCGAGAGATTAAATCATCGATAAATGAACGCGGTATTTTTCCTGCCATAACAAAGTAAACAACCTAGAGTAAGTCAATAAAGAGTGTAACGGTGGCCCGTTAAAGTGGGATTGTCAGATACAAACAAGCCGCGCATTCCAAAAGAATAGCACGGCTTGTTGCAGAATAAGAGGAGTGATTAACCGAGCTTGATTTTCACCAGCTTGCTAACAATCCCCATATCGGCACGACCCTGAATTTGCGGTTTCAGTACGCCCATAACCTTACCCATATCTTGCATGCTAGCAGCACCCGTTGCAGCAATAGCTTCATCCATCAAAGCAGAGATTTCATCTTCACTTAATGGTTGAGGCATAAATTCTGCAAGAACACTGATTTCAGCATGTTCAACATCAGCAAGATCTTGACGGCCTGCAGCTTCATATTGAGCTACAGAGTCACGACGTTGTTTCACCATTTTGGTCAACACTACTAACACGTCGTCATCGGAAAGAGTGATCTTTTCGTCAACTTCGCGTTGTTTAATTGCAGCAAGCACCAAACGGATGGCACCAAGACGAGGTTTATCCTTCGCCTTCATCGCCGCTATTTGTTCGCTTTTTAGGCGTTCAATAAGAGTCATTACGCGATCCTTCTGTTTATAATCTAACGATTAGTACAGACGAACGCGACGCGCGTTTTCGCGAGCCAATTTCTTCAGGTGACGCTTAACTGCCGCTGCTTTAGCACGCTTACGTACAGTTGTTGGCTTTTCGAAGTGCTCACGACGACGAACTTCAGAAAGGATACCTGCTTTTTCGCAAGAGCGCTTGAAACGACGTAGTGCTACGTCAAACGGTTCGTTTTCACGTACTTTGATTACTGGCATGTAATACTCACCTCAGAGTGATTCGGTTTAATACTGACGTCAAAGTGTCAGTCGATTAAAATGGTGCGAAATTCTAATCTGATTTGGGGGTATTTGTAAAGCATTCTGCGCCTATGAACTGGTTAATTTGTGTTAACAGCGGTAACATGGCACTCAATTCCCCCCTTACAAACCTACATGAATTATCGGTTGTTATTGAAACTATACTGATTTTTCATATTGGGTCACCGAATAGTATAGAGGCTGTTATGCGTATATTGGGCATTGAGACCTCCTGTGATGAAACAGGTATCGCAATTTTTGATGATGAAAAAGGATTATTGGCACATGAACTTTACAGTCAAGTAAAGTTACATGCTGATTATGGCGGTGTGGTGCCAGAGCTAGCATCACGTGATCATGTTAAAAAAACCATTCCATTGATTACGGCGACACTTGCAGCTGCCGGCTTAACCCCAGACGATCTTGATGGTGTTGCCTATACCGCAGGTCCTGGTCTGGTTGGTGCACTATTAGTTGGTGCGACCATTGGTCGTAGTCTTGCATACGCATGGGATTTACCGGCTGTGGCAGTCCACCATATGGAAGGCCACTTATTGGCTCCAATGTTGGAAGATAACGCCCCTGAGTTTCCATTTGTGGCGCTACTTGTTTCTGGTGGACATACCATGATGGTGGATGTTCGTGGTATTGGTGATTATCAGATCCTTGGTGAATCTGTTGATGATGCGGCAGGTGAAGCGTTTGATAAGACGGCTAAGATGATGGGTTTAGACTACCCAGGAGGTCCGTTACTGTCCAAAATGGCTGAACAAGGTACTCCGGGGAGATTTAAGTTCCCACGTCCAATGACGGACCGTCCAGGGCTTGATTTTAGTTTTTCAGGTTTAAAAACCTTTGCGGCGAATACAATTCGTGGCAATGATGATGATCCACAAACGCGTGCTGATATTGCTTACGCATTCCAAGATGCAGTGGTGGATACATTAGCGATTAAATGTAAGCGCGCATTGAAGCAAACAGGCTATAAACGGTTGGTGATTGCCGGTGGCGTAAGTGCCAATAAATCGTTACGTCAACAACTTGAAACCTTGATGAAAGGCATGCATGGCGAAGTGTTTTATCCACGTACTGAGTTTTGTACCGATAATGGCGCGATGATTGCTTATGCAGGTATGCAGCGTTTGAAAAATAATGAATTAATGGATCTTGGGGTTAAGGTTTATCCGCGTTGGCCCATTGATCATTTGAAACCTATTTCATAATAGCTATTATATGTTAGGTTAAATAAAAAGCGAGAGTGAATACTCTCGCTTTTTTTATGCATTTTTATTGCTTTTCGTTACTTTTTCGGGCAAATTTCTGCCATATCTTGGTTTCGTCGCCATCAAGTAAACGCCGAATATTGTCTTGGTGTCGAAAGATAATTAAGCACGATAGCATTGCTACTGGCATGGTGTATTCAGGTTTAACCATCCATGTCATCAGTGGCGCAGCTAAGGCGGTGATCAGCGATGCTAGTGATGAGTAACCTGTGAGTGTTAACGCTAATACCCAGATACTTATTAAACTGCCGCTAAGATCCCAGCCGATAGGTGCTAGGGCACCAAGTGCTGTTGCAACGCCTTTGCCACCTTGAAAATGAAAGAAAATCGGATAGATATGACCTAGGCAAGCAGCAATACCAATAATGCCGAGTAGAAAAGGGTTTAAGCCAAAAAAGTAGCTTAACCATACTGGAATCATGCCTTTAAGAATATCAGCAACAAGAACTAATGTTGCTGCAACTTTTCCACCAAGGCGAAGGACATTGGTTGCTCCTGGGTTATGTGAGCCATGAGTTCGAGGATCAGGGAAGTGGTACAGTTTTGAAATTAACACTGCACTGGAAATTGATCCTAATAAATAGGCAGCAATGATCATCAGTAACGCTAATGGTGTCATGCAATATCCTGATTCTGTAAACGTTAAATTGTGCTAGGTGCAGACGTTAAATGTTAGTTAGATCTTATATTTATCAATATTGGTGCTGATAAATATCAGGGTGTTTATGGCTGTGATATAGTCGCTGTCATGGTCAATATTAACTGTATTGTTGACCTGTTAGTATTTATTAAAAGCTAACAATATTGCCTGATAATACGCGTTTTTGTGTGTATTAGGTATCCGACCTCTAACAAAATTAGCGATTAAATATGGACACGGTATTTATAGAACAACTTGAAGTTATCGCCACTATTGGAGTGTATGACTGGGAACAACAAATTAAGCAAAAATTGGTGCTGGATTTGGAGATGGCTCACGATAATCGTCCAGCAGCAGTCAATGACGACGTCAATTTAGCCTTAGATTATTCAACAGTAAGTTCTGCTGTGACTGAGTATATCACTCAGGGACGTTTCTTATTGGTAGAGCGAGTTGCTGAAGATATTGCTAATTTAATTATGACTCAGTTTGCAGTGCCTTGGATTAAAGTGAGAGTGACTAAACCTGGTGCTATTGCTAATGCGCGTGGGGTTGGAGTTCAAATTGAGCGGGGTATGAAGTAGTGATCACCGCTTATATCAGCATTGGTAGCAATGTTGAGCGTGAACATTATTTACCTGCTGGAGTTGCTGCTGTTGCGAAATTGGCAACGGCATGGCGAATGTCACGTATTTTTGAAGCAGAACCTGTGGGTTTTGAGGGTGATAATTTTTTTAATAGTGTCATTGAAATAAAAACATCATTGTCACTGGTTACTCTGCAGCAGTCACTAAAAGAGATTGAACGCCAGCTTGGGCGACCAGATAACGCTGCAAAAAATCAAAGTCGTACTATCGATCTTGATATTTTACTTTACGGTGATGTGATCAATGAAGCGTCACCGACGTTACCGCGTTCTGATCTGTATAAATTTGCATTTGTACTATGGCCAATGAGTGAGCTGTGCCCTGAGTTAGTTATTCCAGGGCAACAACAAACAATTGCACAATTATGGCAACAATTTTCACCTCAACAGTCATTATGGCCTGTTGAATAATACTGAGTAAATTATTACTTGCCTAAGATGTTAAAATATCAATTAAGGATAATGAATGAGTCACTTTGAAGCGATAATGCTTGCCCTGCTACAGGGATTAACAGAGTTTTTACCTGTATCAAGTTCAGCCCACCTGATTCTACCGTCAGAAATACTGGGATGGCCAGATCAGGGACTTGCATTTGATGTTGCGGTTCACGTAGGTACGTTATTAGCGGTAATGATTTATTTCCGTAAAGAAGTCGTTACATTACTGGGCGCGTGGCTAGCTTCAATTTTTAAACGTCAGCATAATGCTGAATCAAAATTGGCATGGATGATTGTTATTTCAACGATTCCAGCCTGTGTATTTGGTTTGTTGATGAAAGATTTCATTGAAATGTATTTACGTTCAGCATGGGTAATTGCTTGTACGACAATCATTTTTGGCTTGCTGTTATGGTGGGTAGATAAACATGCCAAGCAAACAGATAATGAATATCAAACTACATGGAAAAGTGCGGTATTGATTGGTTTGGCGCAAGCTGCAGCTATTATCCCTGGCACATCGCGCTCAGGTGCGACCATGACCGCTGCATTGTACTTAGGCTTTACTCGTGAAGCGGCTGCACGATTTTCATTCTTGATGTCGATTCCAATTATTCTGCTTGCTGGTGGTTATCTAGGTCTTAAATTAGTAACAGGTACCGAGCCGATTGATATCAGTAACCTTAGTATTGGCATCGCGGTATCATTTATCAGTGCATATGCTTGTATTCATGTGTTCTTAAAGCTTGTAACCCGTTTAGGAATGACACCGTTTGTTATTTACCGCTTAATTTTAGGTGTGGGTTTATTCCTATTTCTATGGGCTAAGTAATAACTAACTTATGTATTATAAAAAAGCCGACATTATGTCGGCTTTTTTGTGACTTAAGCTGAAGGTCGATGTTGTTGCAGATAGTCATCAACGGCTGCAATGCGTGATTGGGCTAATTGATGTTTTATATCTGCTCCTGTAAATCCCGCAGCAATGATCGGTTTGACAGAGACTGCTTGAGCAATATCAAATACAGCAATGAGAATATCTGCCTGTGGGTAGAGCGTATCTTCTAGATCTTGACGACCTCGAGCATCAGCTCGGCAACAGATGGCTAGCTGTGCAATACGTTCTGGTTTTCGCCAACCATCTATCTGATCAAAAATAGTAATAAAAGTGCTAGCTCGCATTTCTTGTGCATGGTGTATTTTGGTGTGTTGTGCACATACAAGTAACGCTAGATCTCGGTATTCATTGGGTACTTTTATGCGTTGGCAAAGCTGTTTAATAGGTTTAATACCATCACGACAATGGGTTTTATGGTGAGGTAAATCATCTTTAGGTGATAATGCTTTTCCAAGATCGTGTACTTGGGCTGCGAAACGAATGATGGTGCTGTCACTCAATAGCGCCGCTTGTTTAGCAACCAGCAATGTATGGATGCCACAATCAATTTCTGGATGCCATTTAGGCGGCTGTGGTACGCCAAATAAAGCATCGATTTCAGGCATGATCACTGCTAATGCACCACATTGGCGTAATACGGTTAAAAAGATTTGTGGATCATCACTTGAGAGTGACTTTTGCCATTCTTTCCATACTCGCTCAGGTGTTAGGTTTGCCAACTCACCACTGATGACGATTTCTTGCATTAATGCCATGGTTTCTGCGGCAATAGTAAAACCAAGGTGAGCAAAACGTGCTGCAAAGCGGGCTACGCGTAACACCCGTAATGGATCTTCACTAAATGCTGGTGAGACATGGCGTAAGATCTTATGCTCTAAATCATGCTTACCATGGTAAGGATCAACCAGTTGCCCATGTTGATCTTGGGCTATGGCATTGATGGTTAAATCACGTCGTAATAGATCTTGTTCAAGGGTAACATCGGCAGCAGCATAGCAAGTAAAGCCAGTATAACCATGACCTGATTTTCGCTCAGTACGTGCGAGGGCATATTCTTGTTTGGTTTGAGGGTGGAGAAATACTGGAAAGTCAGTGCCGATTTGTTCATAACCTAAATCAAGCATAGCAGTAGGGGTTGTACCAACAACGACCCAGTCTTGATCTGTTATGGGTAAACCCAATAAGGTGTCGCGCACAGCACCACCGACAAGATAAGTTTGCAATGAAGACTCCTTAATACCACGCAGAGGTTAATAGTTGTAGATCACAATAAAAATCATCATTATCACATCATGACAATGTTAATCGGTATTATTTTGTTAACCAAGATACACTGATTTATTTAGCATCATGATAGCAAAGATTGATCCGTAATGAGAGTGGGTCGCTATTATGCAGCCGATATGACTGCTGATGTTGTTAGCGTAGTTATTAATAGTGCTGACAATGTATTCATAAATAACGTAAGTATCAGAGTATATATATGTACCAAGATTTTTTTGGCATAACTGAAGCTCCGTTTTCAATTGTGCCAAGTGCTCGTTTTCTCTATCTCAGTGAGCGTCATCGAGAGGCCCTGACCCATATGTTATCTGGGCTCACTGATGGTGGTGGTTTTGGGCTATTAACCGGTGAAGTTGGTACCGGAAAAACCACTGTATTGCGAGCGATGATTTCACGATTACCTCAACAAGCACAAGTGGCTGTTATTTTAAATCCAGCGCTGTCATCACATGATTTGTTAGCGACTATTTGTGATGAATTAGGTTTAAATTATGGTGACGATGCAAGTTTTAAGCAGCTAACTGATGTTATTTATCAGCATCTTATTGCTAATCATGCGGCAGGTAAGCAAACACTATTGTTAGTCGATGAAGCGCAGCATTTAATGCCGGATGTGTTAGAGCAACTACGTTTATTGACCAATTTAGAAACCGATAGCCGCAAGTTATTAAAAGTGGTTTTAATTGGCCAACCAGAATTACAGCAATTATTACAGCAAGAGCGTTTACGCCAATTAGCCCAGCGTATTACGTCTCGTTATCACTTATTACCATTGACTGAAACGGAAGTCAGTGAGTATATCCATTACCGCCTAAGTGCAGTTGATTGTCTCTATCCTGTATTTGATGCCAATGTGATTAGCTATATTGCGAAGCAAACGCAAGGTGTACCAAGGTTAATCAACTTGGTATGTGATAAATCAATGCAGCTTGCGTGTCAGAGCGGTGTACATAGCGTTACTAAAGCAATGGCGATTCAGGCTTGTGAAGATATTTTTAGTTGGCAAGTACCGTCAACAGCCACAGCGAAAACGACGTCGGCATGGCTACCTTGGACTGTTGCTGCGACATTATGTGGCGTTATGGTTGCGGCAGTATGGTATTACTGGCCTCAACATACTTTAGTGCCAGAGCCCAGTGTCGCCACCACCGTTGCGCCAGTTTCTACTTTAGCAACCACGCCAGCATCGGTTGCAATACCTGCCACTGTAAGTGCGGAGTCACGCTTAATTGCAATGATTAAAGATAGCCGTCAGCAACGTAATGCGATGCAGAGTTTGTATCAGTTATGGGGTTTTGATACCGCGTTAAATCAAGCGACATGTGCAACCAGTTCTCGTATCGCATTAACGTGTTTTTCTGGTACTACAACTTTAGCGCGGTTAGGCTTGATTAATCGGCCGGTGATCGTGACCTTAAAAGATGGGCAGCAACAGCCATTTTATGCGGTGGTATATGCCATTACTCACGAGCGGATTGAATTACTATTGGATCATCAACGTATTGCAGTGACACCAGCGTGGTTTGAAGCACGCTGGAGTGGCCAATTTAGTTTGCTATGGCGGCCACCGCTAGGAGATAAAACCACGATCCGTTTTGGTCAGAGTGGTCCACGAGTAGCATGGTTAAACCAGCAGCTGAATAGCTTCTTAGGTGAAAGTGGGCCTAAAGTGAGTTATTTTGATCAAACCGTATTAGATAAATTACGTCGTTTTCAGCGCGCACAAGATATTGCCGCTGATGGTATTGCTGGGCCTGTGACCCTGATGATCCTTGATTCTGCCCTCAATCTTCCAGGTCCTACGTTACAACCGGAGCAAGCATAATGTCTCAGTTATTAACGGCATTAAAGCAATCTGATACCAATAATAGTCAGCAATCAAATAGTAAAAACAATGATGCTGAGACCATGAAAATCGTGCACCCAATGCGAGCAGTGAAAGCCCAACAGTCGCGTTCTAAATGGATAGTACCAATCTTGATTGCATTATTGCCCGCAGCGTCAATTGTGGCTTATAAGCTGTATCAACAATCATCAGTCACGACCTTGGTTGCGTTAAATACTCAGCCAGTGGTAGTAAATAAAACGCCATCAGCGTCGACTAATACAGTGTTACAGCCACCACAAAAACCACATACAGCACCGACGACATCAGCGGGTGATGTGATTTTTATGCCGTATCCGGAGATGGTTACTGAGCCTTTACCTATCAATGATAGCCTGTATTCGGCTGCACCAGCTTATGTATCGCATACTGATGCTAATCCATCGTTACATGATAGTGATAGCCAATACGGCGACCTAGGTCCAACTTATGATGATGTCGTCACTAAACCAGTTAAACGCGCTGCTAAAGCATTACCAGCGTCGCATGACCCTTATAAGCTTGATAATCTCGATTTATCTGATTTATCCCCAGATTTAGCAGCCAAGCTTAAATCAGCGATAGTGGCTACCGATGGTGAAGACTACCAAGATAGTGATGTTGATCGGAGTACTGCTGAACGCAATGCTACCGAAGAGAAGGTAGCATCAGCAACGTCAGCTATTACTGCCAATAATCAAGTAACGCCAATTGGATTGTTACCCGCAGCAGTACAACGGCAGTTACCTAAAATGAATTTTAATCAGCATATTTATTCTTCTACTCCAGCTAAACGATGGGTAAAAGTCAATGGTCATGAGCGTCATCAAGGTGACATGGTTGCGAAAGGGGTTAAGTTAGTAAAAATTGAATCAAGGGATGTGATTTTGGCATTTGATGGTTACCAATTTAGCATGCCAGCGTTATCTGAATGGTAAGAGTGGTTACAAATTAATACCATCAAAAAAGGCAGCTAATGATTAGCTGCCTTTTTGTTTTTATGCGGTGGTTGATAACAGCACGGGGTTATCAATACCGAGGATTATGCCCAACCATTGGTACGTTTGCGACGACGTGGTGTGATATGCGGTAATATCAATCCTAATAATAATCCCGCTCCAGCAACGACACCACCATAAGTAAACCATTTCATTAACAGATCATCTTTTTGAGTGTCAATTTTTGCGCGTAGCGTGCGAACTTCATCTTGAGCTGTGGTGAGCTCATTTTGTAGTTGGTGATTACGGGTTTCAAATTGGCTAATTTGGTTGGTACGCTGAACTAAGGTTTTATTGAGTTCGCTATTTTGAGCGTTATTGCTAGTAAGTGCGTCAGCTAGCTGCGCTTTTACTGTTGCTAGTTCGGTTTCCAAAGCGGGTAAACGCTTTTTAAGCGCAACATCAGTAGAAATAAACTTAGATTCAACCCAACCGCTACGACCACGATCATCAGTAATGCGACTGTAGTTTTTATTGGTTTCGAGCACAGTTACGGGAGAGCCTGCGTTAACACTACCGACAATACGATATTGGCTACCAGGGCCTTTTAATAGGTAAGTAAATAAATTATCAGAAATATACTGAGCTTGTTCAGCATTAGCGATCGGGCTAATCAGCGTAAAACAGAACAAAAAAAAACTTATGAGGTGCTTCACTATTGAATCCTTGATGAACCTGAAATAGTTAGAGTTCGAGGATAGTAAGAGCTTTATAGGAAGGGGGCAAGAAAAGAGAGAGGGGGAGACCTCTCTCTTTGAACTCTGCCACTATTTAACTAAATAATGCTTGCATAATGTAGAAGAAAATGACAGCAAGTAATGCACCTGCTGGTAAAGTCACAATCCATGATGCAACGATGTTGCGAACAACACCAAGGTTAAGAGCAGCAATACCGCGAGCGAAACCTACACCCAATACCGCACCAACAAGTGTCTGTGTGGTTGAGATAGGTAAACCTGTGCCTGATGCTAGTACAACAGTCGATGCTGTTGCTAACTGAGCAGCAAAACCACGGCTCGGTGTTAACTCTGTGATGCCTGTACCTACGGTAGCCATTACTTTATGACCAAGAGTAGCTAGACCGATGACGATACCAATACCACCTAATGGAAGGATCCACCATGCGATTTGGCTTTGCGCTGCAATTTGGCCAGAGCTTTCAATGGTTGAAACAACCGCTGATAGTGGACCAATCGCATTTGCTACGTCGTTTGAACCATGGGCAAATGCCATCGCACACGCTGTAACAACCATCAATACGCTAAATACACTTTCCACACCGGCATAACCATTGCTATCAACAAGATCATCATCCGCATATTTACGCTGAATGTAGAAGTAACCTACAACCATGATAATCAAAGAGACACCAATAGATACGATCCAAGCTTCACCGGTAGATAAATGCAAACCAATGTGTTTCAGGCCTTTCTTAATTGTTACCAATGCAATGACCATCGCTGTGATAAACATGTAGACAGGAACAAAACGTTTTGCATTTTTCATTGGGTTATCAGTATCAAAGATTAATCTTTGAGCACTGATGAAAATCAGATACGCAAATATACCGGCAATAAGCGGTGTAATTAACCAGCTACCCACAATACCTTGAATTGAATGCCAATCCACTGCATTGGTGCCAACTGACACACAGGCAAAACCGATGATAGCACCGATAATAGAGTGTGTAGTTGAAACAGGCCAGCCCATAAAAGAAGCGACAAGTAGCCATGTACCAGCAGCAAGAAGCGCTGACATCATGCCAAAAACGAGGGTTTCAGGGTGGCTTGCATATAGAGAAGTTTCGATAACACCCTGTCGGATAGTATCGGTAACTTCACCACCTGCAAGATAAGCACCTGCGAATTCAAAAATCATCGCAATGATGATTGCTTGTTTTACTGTAAGTGCTTTTGAACCAACTGAAGTACCCATGGCATTGGCAACATCATTTGCACCAATACCAATCGCCATCAAAAGACCAAAAAAAGCTGCCACTCCGATTAATAGAGTGCCGTAGTTAGCCAGGATTTCCATTGTAAAACCTTGTTTTGTTTAATTCTCGTTATTAAGAACGCGAAAGCATAATTTCTAAACGTGAGCCGACACGCTGTGCTTGATCAGCAATTGCGCCTACCCACTCGAGAATTTTGTACAGGAACATGACATCCACCGGGCTGTGTTGGTCTTCGATGGACATTAATTGTTGACGTAAGACAATCTGCATAGCATCGGTATCATCTTCGATAACATCTAGCTGATTAATCATTTCAGCAACAAGCGTCACTTCTCTGCCTTTGAAACCAGTTTCGAGTAATTCATCCAGTTCATTGATTACACGGCGAGCTTGATCAGCTGCGTCTAAACAACGTTGAATGTATGCCACAAAGTCTGGGTACATGATAGCAGGAACTTGTAGCTTACGTCCTAAGACTCGACCAGCGATATCTTTGGAGAGGTTAGCGAGTTTGTCCTGCTGGGTTAACAGTCCTAACATATCAGTACGATCTACTGGCATGAAAAGACCACGAGGAAGCTTCAGACGGATCTCACGCTTAAGCACATCCGCATCTTTTTCAAGTTGCGAGATTTGTTCGCGTAAAATAGCCGCCTTTTCCCAGTCTCCAGCATTACATGCTTCAAAGAACGGGATAAGCAGGTCACAACATTCAGTTACGCGAATAACATGACGTTGTAATGGTTTGATTGGGGATTTTGCAAAGAGCCCCATAATTGTATTTACTGGCATAGCCGATCAACCTAAAGAGCGCCCGAATAAGGCTAAATCTTGAGCGATGGTCATTGAATCGCGCATGTTAACGTATTAAAGAGTATAGTGGAACCAGTTTTGATCAAGGTTTTATTGATATTTCTCACTTGCCCTTCTGTGAAGAAGCAAATATCCTTGGTTTGCCACTGTTTATAGGTATAACTATGGAAACCGAGATAGAACTGAAGTTTTTTGTCTTACCAGAATTTTCGACCCAGCTATTGGATAAAATTTCCGCAGCTAAAATTCTGCAACAGAGTCGTCGTGAGTTAGGTAATGTTTACTTTGACACTCCCGACCAATTATTGCGCCACTATGATATTGGTTTGCGCATTCGCCGCTTTGATGATGTATTTGTTCAAACATTGAAAACGGCAGGTCGAGTTGTGGCTGGATTACACCAGCGTCCAGAGTACAATGTTGAAGTGCATAGCACTGAACCAAGTTTAGCACTCCATCCAATGGATGCTTGGCCTCATGGTTTTGATGTCGCAGCAGTACAACAGCACATTCAACCATTGTTTAGTACTGATTTTACTCGTCAGCAATGGTTGGTTGCAATGGCTGATGGTAGTCAAATCGAATTAGCCTTTGATCATGGTGAAGTGAGCGTTGATGATAAACGTGCACCTATTTGTGAAGTTGAATTAGAGCTTAAATCGGGTCAAACAGATGCATTATTTACGTTAGCGCGCGAATTATGCGCTGATGGCGGAATGCGATTAGGTAACCTTAGTAAGGCAGCTCGTGGCTATCGGCTTGCTGCTGATTATCAAGGTGATCCAATTAAGCCATTAGTCTTTGTTGAGACAACGGCGCAAGATTCCGTTGAAGAAACATTTATTCATACCCTTGAGCATGCACTTGAACATTGGCTATACCATGAACAAATTTATGTGGAGCGCCAAGATCCACAGGCATTAGTTCAAATTTCACAAGCATTAAGTTTATTACGACAAACTTTTGCCACTTTTGGCGGCATTATTCCTCGTCGTGCTAGTGCCTTGTTACGTCAAGAGCTGCAATGGCTAGAAGGTGAGCTTGATTGGTTAGAAGAAGCCAATAGTATTCAAGAGCTAGTTGATGATAAAGCTTATGTACTGCGTAAACTAAATGTACGTAAAGAGCTACAACAACAATTAGAGCTTCGCTACGTTCAATTGCCTGATAGCGAAACGATGATCCAATTGATGCGATCAGCACGCTATTGTGGTTTATTACTTGATTTAAGTCGTTGGATTTTAAGTCGAGGTTGGCAACCTTTTCTTGATGATAAATCCCGTACAAAATTAGCGGCGCCAGTAAAAGCATTTGCAGATAATATGCTAACCCGCTCATGGTCTGAGTTACTAGATGTCTTTCCTGCAGAGCGTCAACTTAGCCGTATTGATTATCTTGATCAAAAACCACGCTTAGTGCGTAATTTGATGAGTGGTATTGCTTTTGCAGGGTTGTATGATGAAGAACGTCGAGCCTGTTTTAGAATGCCATGGCTAGACTTATTACAAGGCTTAGAAGACTTACGTGAGTTAGAGCCAATTCGACAGTTATTACCGTTATTTGAAGGTGATGATTTAGCTCAAGTGGAAAAATGGTTGCAACGACAAGAAGAATCACTGCTACATGCAATGAGTCAGACCCGTCAGATCAGCATTGAGTTAACGCCGTATTGGCCATAACCTAATCTCGATAACCCAGTCTCTTATAACAATAACGCCTCGCTTAATGCGGGGCGTTGTTGTTTCTAGCGTTACAATAATTTCATCATAACAACAACCATATGTGGTGCAGATCATGTTTTGATAGCTCGATTGTGCTCAGTACTAAATATTTATTCGTTGATGTCGATAACGTACTTAGACCATCATGATCTGGTGATGATATTACTGGCTTGCAAATAACACTATCACGATCAGCGTGAGGGGTTTAAACGTTTGCAATAGGGAGATAACAAATGGCAACGCTAATGTTTAAACCATGGGAAAAATGGCTAACAAATCTTAAATTAACCTCCAAACTGATCATGTTAATGGTATTTAGTACATTATTGTTAATCGGCAAGCAATTGTGGGATGCCGAGTTATTTTATCAATCTGTTATCGTTAACCAACAAGCTAAAGTCCAGCAATTAGCGCAGTCTAATGCACAAACGTTAACGGCATTGATAGCCAATCAGCCGCTAGATTCAACATCACTTGAGCAGCTTTTAACTGCTTCAGTGGCAAGTGAAAATCTGTATATTATTGATTATAAAAATAATAACCTTGATAAATCCAAGTTAAGTCAGGAGGTTAATCTAAGTCAGCCATTATCAAATGGTCAAACATTGATTAGCCTTCTTAGCAGCCACTCCAGTCAGCAGGCCTTTTCGCTACCAGATAACCAAGGCTATGGTTATATTGTCAAATTAGCGAGTGTCAATTTAGCCGTGATTAGCTATCAATCAAACGCAGTAGCGTTACATTATTATCAACAATATCTTGTGCAAATTGTATGGCAAACGGGATTGATGATATTGATTTTTATGGTGGTTTTATTGCTGGCCTCACGTGTTATGTTACGTCAGATTGGTTGTTTAAAACAAAGCATTCAAGCATTAGCTCACAATGATTTATCACAATCGCTACAGATGGCGTGTCGAGATGAGTTTGGTGAACTAAGCCGTGAATTAGAGCAAACTCGTTGTCAGTTAACGACGGCATTTGTTGCTCAGCACCAGGCTGCTGTTTCGCTGTCACAAGCGGCAGAAATGATGTCGCTAACCATGGAGCAAACCAAAGAATCTGCGCAAGAAGAGTTTGCTGAAATTGATCAATTAGCATCTGCAATGGCAGAAATGACATCAACAGTACAAACGGTAGCGGGTCATGCTCGTGATGCATCTAATGCGACGCTTGATACTTCAGAGCAAGCGGCAACAGGGCAGCAGTTTGTTGGTCGAACCATGGTAACCATTAATCAATTATCAAATGATATTACCCAATCGGCAGCGGCGGTTAATCAAGTTGAAACTCGAGTCGATAAAATAAGTTCTGTGATTGTGACCATTCAAAGTATTTCTGAACAAACTAATTTATTAGCACTTAATGCAGCTATTGAAGCGGCTCGAGCTGGAGATGCTGGGCGTGGCTTTGCGGTTGTTGCTGATGAGGTGCGTAATTTAGCCCAACGAACCCAGACTGCAACCGTTGAAATTCAAGATATGATCGCCCAATTACAACAAAGTGCTCAGCAGGCAGTAGCTTTAATGGAGCGCAGTGTTGTTGAAGCTGCTGAAGGGGTTGAACTGGTTACCAATGCTGGTGGCGAGTTGAATAAAATCGTTGAGCAAATCCAACAAATTAACGATATGAACTTTCAGATTGCCGCGGCAGCAGAACAGCAAAGTACTGTCGCTGATGAGATGAATATCAATTTAACCAATGTGCGAGAGCTCGCTAATGGCTCAGTGGGAGTGGTGACTGAGCTTGCCTTTACCGCTGTTGATATGCATCAACAAGCTAATGATCTCAAAAATAAAATAGCCACTTTTAAGGTATAAATAACCCACGTTTAGTTCGCTAAAATAAATTTATAACGCCCGTCAGTTGATGGGCGTTTTTGTATGCTAAATTAGAACTCTTTATCGAGTTACTTGTTCAAGGACAGCACATGGCGATCGAAAAATCATATCCAACTATTCATCATTGTAGCGATTTAGTCGCCGCAGCAGATTTAGCGTGGGAGAAACTCACTCAGCAACAGCCACAACAACTGGCGTTATGGCAAGATGAAGCCAAAAATGAGTTATATGCTATGTTGGGTTTGAGTGATTTTATAAGTGCTTCTTTACAACAAGATCCTCAATTACTTGAGTGGCTACTTGAGCATTATCAGAGTTGTGAAGCGATTGATTACCGTCAATTATTAGCCCTGCAACTTGCTCAAGTTACCGATGAAGCCAGTTTGATGCGTAGTTTACGGCATTTTAGACGCCGTTATATGACCTTGATTGCTTGGCAAGATTTTAGCCATCGAGTGGTTCTAGAACAGAGTTTAGCCAGCTTATCGCTATTGGCTGAAGCATTAATAATGGAAGCTTATCATTGGCTCTATCAGCAGTGTTGCACTGAGTGGGGGACGCCAGTTAATGATCAAGCTGAGCCCCAACCAATGTTAATTTTAGGCATGGGTAAATTAGGTGGTGGTGAGCTTAACTTCTCATCAGATATTGATCTTATTTTTACCTATCCAGAAAATGGTGAAACGGTAGGTGGCCGCCGTAGTCTGGCTAATGCCCAGTTTTTTACACGTCTAGGGCAGCGGTTGATCAAAGCGCTTGATCAAATCACTTATGATGGTTTTTGTTATCGCGTTGATATGCGTTTGCGTCCTTTTGGTGATAGCGGTCCATTAGTGATGAGCTATGCGGCATTAGAAGATTATTACCAAGAACAAGGCCGTGATTGGGAACGCTATGCGATGATCAAAGCACGAGTGATGGGTAAAGAAAGCTTTAGCCAATATCAAGGCTTACGCCAAATGTTACGTCCATTTGTGTTTCGACGTTATATCGATTTTAGTGCTATTCAGTCGTTGCGGCGTATGAAAGCGATGATTGGTAGTGAAGTGCGCCGACGTGGGTTGACCAATAATATTAAATTGGGCGCTGGTGGTATTCGAGAAGTAGAGTTTATTGCTCAGTCTTTTCAATTGATTCGAGGTGGGCGAGAGCCAAGTCTACGTGGTCGAGGATTATTACCGACCTTAGCTGCAATTAAAGCTTTGGCGTTGTTACCTGATGCCGATGTTGACACGTTAACCAGTGGCTATTGCCATTTACGGCGGTTAGAAAATCTACTACAAGCGATTGATGATAAGCAGACTCAAACGTTGCCAGATAAGCCGCTCGATCAAGCACGATTAGCATGTGCAATGGCACAACCTGATTGGGCGTCATTAATGGCCATCACAACGCAGCATATGACCGCTATTCACGCTATTTTTGACGATATTATTGGTCATGATGATCAAGATAGTCAGCAAGAAGTTGCCACGCAGTATCATGAAATGTGGGCAATGGTGACCAATGAAGATGTGTTATTAAGTATTTTGGCAGAAATTGAAGCCCCAGAACAACAGCAGCAAGCGCAAAATTTAGTGTCTTTTAAGCATGAGCTGTTTAAACGCACTTTAGGCCCACGTGGGCGTGAAGCGTTAGCGACTTTAATGCCTGAAATTTTAGCGCAAGTGGTATTGCGTCAAGATGCAGTTCAGCTACTGCCACGATTGACTAAATTGATTATTCGTATTGCTACTCGTACCACCTATCTGGAGTTATTAACTGAACATCCGGTCGCACTTAAACAACTGATTCGGTTATGTGCAGCGAGCCCAATGGTGGCCGATCAATTAGCGTTATACCCATTATTATTAGATGAACTGCTGGATCCTCAGCACTTGTATCAACCGACAGAACTCACCAGTTATCAAGATGAATTACGTGAATATCTTGCTCGTATTCCTGAAGAGGATATGGAGCAACAGATGGAAGCTATTCGGCAGTTTAAACAGACTCAATTATTGCGCATAGCAGCCGCTGATATAGCAGGTGTACTGCCATTGATGAAAGTAAGTGATCACTTAACTTATCTTGCTGAAGCGATTATTGCTGCAGTTGTCAACCAGGCATGGCTACAAATGGTGGCTAAATATGGTGAGCCAAGTCATTTACTTGAGCGACAAAGTAAAGGTTTTGCTGTGATTGGTTACGGCAAAGTGGGTGGTTGGGAATTGGGTTATGGCTCTGATCTTGATTTAGTGTTTGTCCATGATTGTCCTGATAATGTTTATACCACTGGTAATAAAGAGATCGATGGGCGACAGTTTTATTTGCGTTTAGCGCAGCGAATCATTCATCTGTTTTCTACCCGTACTGCTTCTGGCGTCTTATATGAGGTTGATATGCGATTACGACCATCAGGCGCATCAGGATTGTTAGTCACAACAGTCAGTGCTTTTGGTGAATATCAACAACAACAAGCATGGACATGGGAGCATCAAGCCTTAGTTCGTGCGCGAATGGTGTATGGAGATGCGCAGTTACAAGCGGCCTTTAGCGAGGTTCGTCAACAGGTATTAACTCTTGAGCGAGATTCAGCGCAACTCGCAAATGATGTCGTCACCATGCGTCATAAAATGCGTGCCCATTTAGGTAAGAAAAAAGCGGGTATGTTTGGACTGAAACAAGATCAAGGTGGGATTACAGATATTGAGTTTTTAGCGCAATATTCAGTGTTAGCTTATGCCCATCAGCAACCCGCTTTAACACGTTGGTCTGATAACATTCGAATCTTTGAATCACTGGCTGCTAACGGCATTATTGATAGTATTACAGCAGCACAATTACAACACGCCTATTGTGATATGCGCAATGCTATTCATCGGTTGAGCTTATTAGGATTACCGGCTTATGTTGAACAACAACAATTTGTTGATGAACGCCATATTGTGGCGCAAGTGTGGCAGCAATGGCTCGCATCACATACGGTTTAGTGACTATCGTGATGCCTCTTGATTTTAGTTTATGTTAATATTTAAAGGTTGCCATATTCTCGGAGAAAGAAATGAAACTGACGCTGCCTGATTATAACCACGCAGAAGTATTGATTGTTGGCGATGTAATGTTAGATCGCTACTGGACTGGACCGACTGAGCGAATTTCACCTGAAGCGCCAGTGCCCGTGGTTAAGGTTGATCAGATTGAAGAGCGCCCGGGCGGCGCAGCAAACGTGGCAATGAATATTGCAGCGTTAGGTGGCCATGCTAAATTGATCGGCTTAACAGGAGTCGATGAGCCAGCACGTGCGTTAACTGAAAAACTATCGTCACTGAATGTGAGTAGTGATTTTGTTGCGCTAGCTGAGTACCCAACGATCACTAAACTACGGGTAATGAGCCGTGGCCAGCAGTTGATTCGATTAGATTTTGAAGAAGGCTTTCAAAATGTCGAGCCTGCATTAATACTTGAACGTATGCAGCCTGCGTTGGCTAATGCTAAAGCAGTGATCTTATCAGATTATGCCAAAGGTGCGTTGGAGCATGTACAGTCGATGATTCAATTGGCTCGTGCTGCTAACTTACCGGTTTTGATTGATCCTAAAGGCACTGATTTTGAACGCTATCGTGGTGCAACTTTGCTGACGCCAAATTTATCTGAATTTAAAGCCGTTGTTGGTTGTGTAAACTCAGAACAAGAGTTGGTTGAAAAAGGCATGGCGCTTATTGAGCAATATGACTTTGACGCGTTGTTAGTGACGCGTTCCGAACATGGTATGACTCTGCTTGAAAAAGGCTGTGAACCGCTGCATATGCCAACGTTGGCGCAAGAAGTTTATGACGTAACGGGTGCTGGTGATACGGTTATTTCTGTATTGGCAGCATCATTATCAGCAGGTAAATCGTTGTCTGACTCTTGTAAGCTAGCGAATGCTGCGGCGGGCGTAGTGGTAGCGAAACTTGGTACTTCAACCTTATCAACTATTGAATTAACCGAAGCGATTCATGGTAGTCAGGATAGTGGTTTTGGGGTGATCTCTGAACCTATGTTGGTTGAGGCTGTAAAAGCTGCGCGTGCGCGAGGGGAAACTGTCGTTATGACCAATGGTTGTTTTGATATTCTTCACGCTGGTCATGTCGCTTATTTAACGCAAGCGGCAAAGTTGGGTGATCGACTTATTGTTGCAGTTAACTCGGATGATTCAGTAAAAGGTTTAAAAGGCCCAGGTCGACCTGTTAATCCAGAAGATCGTCGTATGGCAGTGTTAGCAGGTTTAGGTGCTGTCGATTGGGTGGTTCCGTTTACCGAAGAAACACCGCAACGCTTGATTAGCGAAGTATTACCGAGCATTTTGGTGAAAGGTGGTGATTACACCCCTGAACAAATTGCGGGCGGCAAAGAGGTAATTGCTGCGGGTGGTCAAGTGTTGGTGCTTAATTTTGAAGATGGGTGTTCAACTTCGAAAATTATTGAAGCTATTCGTGGTGGACGTGGTTAATCTCAGGATTAGTTACAATAAAAAAAGCGCCGTCAGGCGCTTTTTTTATATCGATATAATTTGACTTACTTAGTTTGAATTAAGCCAGCATTAATATCTAATAGATCTTGTTCACTTAGAGTACCGACAGCTTGTTTCAACTGTAGGCGCGCTAGAATATAGTCATAACGCGCATTAGCCAATTCGCTGTTAGCTGAATATAGGCTACGGGTTGAATCTAGGACGTCAACAATAGTACGGGTACCAACATCAAAACCAGCTTCGGTAGCTTCTAATGCAGATTTTGCTGAAACGACTGATTGCTTATAAGCATTAATCGAACCAATAGTGGCATTAATGTTGTTGTAGTAGTTACGTACATCTTTAACTACCGTGCGGTACTGAGCTTCAAGATCTTCACTTGCCGATACATATTTATATTGGGCTTGTTTTACTAGTGAAGACGTATTACCACCGCTGTAAACCGGTAAATTAAGTTTAATACCAGCAGTTAGATTACCTTGATCAGGTCTTGCTTGAGGGTTTGCGCTAGTATCATCATACTGATAGCCTGACTCAAACGATAGCGTTGGTAGATGACCTGAGTCTGCCAGTGAAATGTTATCACGCGCAATGTCTTGACCAATACGTGATGCTAATAAAGTTAGGTTTTCAGTTTCAGCATCTTTAACCAGATTATCAGCTACTTGTTGTGGTTTACTTGCCGAGAAGCTGGCGGTATTTAACGGGTCGAGTGATGAATATGCGTGACCTGTAATTTCACGTAATTCTTCATAGCTATTAGCAAGGGTGTTTTTCTTTACAATGATAGATGCAAGCACGGTATCGTATTGTGCTTGAGCATCGTATACATCAGTAATTGCTGATAGGCCAACTTGAAAGCGCTGTTTCATTTGCTCTAATTGACGACCAACGGCTGCTTTTTCTGCTTCACCAAACTTTAAGTCATCTTTGGCTTTTAACACATTAAAATACGCTGATGAAACGCGTAGAATTAGACCTTGTTGCGCGACGGCATACGCAGCATCACTTTGACGAGCTTCTTTTTCTGAGATATCAAGACCAACCCAACTGGCACGGTTGTATAATGATTGGCTTAATGTCACGCCACCGCTAAACCCATTGTCTTTAGCTGCTTTTGAATCAAGGTAGTAAGTGTTATAGCCAGCAGAAAGATTAATTTGTGGCAAAAGGGTACTACGTGAAGAGTTGATTGCTTCAAAAGCTGCATCTTTATCGGCCGCGGCTTTTAGAAGTGTTGGATCATTTTGCTTGGCTTGCTGATAAATCTGAGCGAGATCGTCAGCCGATGCTGATTGACTGATAGAGCCAATTGCAAGGCTGATAATGATTGGAAGCAATTTTTTCATGGATGCCTTTCCTGGTCTTGCTGACAAAAAATGGGAATGAATATAGAGTACAAGCGCTATTTTACCTAAAGCAGGCTTGCTTGAAACTGATCATTACGTAGTTTTACTTAATGATTATATTTTAACATTCAACTATAAGCTCATTGTAATCGATTTAATAAACAGCGTGTCAAAAAGATACATGATATTTGATTGTTTAAACGCGAAAAGTGGAATATTACACTGTTAGT
The DNA here is from genome assembly GCF_900185625.1 of Photobacterium andalusiense. Lineage (GTDB taxonomy): Bacteria > Pseudomonadota > Gammaproteobacteria > Enterobacterales > Vibrionaceae > Photobacterium > Photobacterium aquimaris. The sequence goes on along the minus strand of NZ_FYAJ01000009.1, from coordinate 46,967 downwards.
ATAAATTTAAAGATTATAACGTGATTTTAAGACTATCTCGATTGAAATAGATTAATTTTTAAGAGCCATATTACGTTAAAAAGGAACTAGCATATGAAGAAAGCAGTAGTGTGTTCATCTTTAGAACCACAATTTAATCGTCAAGATATTGAAGTGTTATCAACTCAAACAGTGTATGACGGTTTTTTTAAAATGGTAAAATACCGCTTACGACATAAGCTTTTTGCAGGTGGTTGGAGTGGTGAGTTTGAACGTGAATTGTTTGAACGCGGTCATGCGGCAGCAGTGTTACCTTATGATTCAAAACGTGATCAAGTGGTATTAATTGAACAGTTTCGAGTTGGTGCAATGGCTGCAGACTGCCAGCCGTGGCAGTTAGAAATTATTGCAGGTATGCTTGATCATGACGATGAGTCACCAGAACAAGTGGTGCGCCGAGAGGCGACAGAAGAATCAGGGTTAGTATTGGGTAAAACCAAAAAAATATCCCGTTATTTATCCAGTTCTGGTGGCTGTTCAGAGGTGCTTGATATTTTTGTTAGTGAAGTTGATAGTCGCTTAGCGCAAGGAATTCATGGCGTTGCCAGTGAGTCTGAGGATATTCGTGTTCATGTTGTTTCACGAAATCAGGCCTACCAATGGCTAGAATCTGGTAAAATTGAAAATGCAGCCACAATCATCGCATTACAATGGTTGCAGTTACATTATCAATGTTTGCAACAGGCATAAAATAAATTATTGTATAATTTTAGGGGAATGATTTGAATAAAAGGTATACTGTTGATTTGACAAGCCTAATGCGCTTGTATGAAACTAATTATGCTAAACTCCTACCGTTATTGCCTCGCAGTGATGAGATTGGAGATACGCAAGTATATCTCGTGTGTGATGCTGCATACCAGTTAACAATTATTGAATCAACCCGTTATACCACTGTGGTAACATTAGCTTTAGTTGATAAGGATAATATCGTTGACTATTTAGCGCCATTATTAACAGTACGGTTATATCATGATGCCAAGGTTGCAGAAGTGTGTGCTGCACAGCAGATTTCACGTCTCAAGCCAATATATGATTATCCTAACTTGCGTATGCATCAAAAAAATGAGAAACATCAAGTCAACCTTTTCTTAGGTGACTGGTTGAAGCATTGTTTACGGCATGGGCTTAGTAAACAATCCGTTTGTTAATTGAACTTAATTGCTCAGAATAGACAAGGTTTTTGACGTTTTGCAAACCTATTCGCTGCCACAGAGTAACCCCGATAGTGTGGTTCTTTTGCAGATCACCGACACTCACTTGTTTGCCAATGGTTCCGGCTCTTTGCTTGGTGTGGCAACCAAAGATAGTTTTCATGCCGTGCTTAATGGGGTAGACACTGCTGCGCGTCATTTTGATGCGATTGTTGCTACCGGTGATATATCTCAAGATCATACCCCTTATTCTTATCAGCGTTTTGCTGATGGTATTTCACGCTGGTCACAACCGTGTTTTTGGTTACCTGGTAATCATGATTTTCAGCCAACCATGCAATCTATTTTACCGAGTGAGCAAATTAAGCCACATCAGCAGGTATTAGTAGGTGAACATTGGCAAATGATTTTACTGGACAGCCAAGTTCAAGGCGTGCCACATGGTGAAGTTAGTGCTGCTCAGTTAGCACTATTAGAGGCAGCTTTAGCACGTTATCCTGATCGTTATGCATTAATCTTATTGCACCATCATCCGCTAGAAGCGGGGAGTGCGTGGTTAGATCAGCATCAACTTCATAATAATCATCAATTATGGAATGTGATTGATAAGTTTCCGCAAGTTAAGGCTGTGTTATGTGGTCATATTCATCAAAATTTAGATCGCATCTACCATGGTGTGCGTGTGCTGGCGACACCATCAACCTGTATTCAGTTTATGCCAGATTCAGATGATTTTGCCTTAGATGATAATAACCCTGGTTGGCGTTATTTAGAACTTACTCGGGATGGACAAATTATAACCAGTGTGCATCGTATTGATGGCGATCAATTTAAACCAAAACTTGATGCTGAAGGTTACTGATGCCACCGTTATTGATTTATTTACACGGTTTCAATAGTTCGCCATCATCACTGAAAGCGCAGCAAATGATGGATTATTGTCGTGAACATCGACCTGATATCAAGTTTGTAGCTCCTCAATTACCGAGCTATCCGGCGCAAGCCAGTCAATATTTAGCCCAATTGGTTGAGCAATACAATGATCGTTATACGATCGGCATTGTTGGTAGTTCGTTAGGGGGGTATTTAAGCACCTGGCTCAGTGAACGTTATCAGTTACCAGCAGTATTGGTGAATCCCGCGGTTAAGCCTTATCAATTACTTGCGAATTACCTCGGGCCACAACAAAATCCGTATAGTGGTGAAAAGTACGTGTTGGCATCACAACATATTGATGAGTTAAAAGCGCTTGAAGTAATCAATATTAGCGCACCTCAACAGCTATGGGTATTATTGCAACAAGGCGATGAGGTACTTGATTATCGTCAAGCAGCATCAAAATATGCACACTGTAGGCTAACAATTGAAGCTGATGGTGATCATAGTTTTTGCCAATTTGAACGTTTTCCCGCCACCATTCTTCAATTCTTAGGGTTATAAACGGACTTATCTGTTCATTGAGTAACGAGATAGGCTACCCTATAAATCAAGTTATATGTATTAGCATAAAACCGATACCCAGTTTATGTCCCTTTTTAGTGAGACTGAAAAGAGACCCGACTCACTGAATGTGAGTTTTCCGCTGACTCTCGCTTGACAACACCGCGAGGGTTACTGACTATTGTTTGCAAAATTTTCTCGTAAATTTCCGTGATATGACAGATCAAAGCTATAACGCCGGAGCCATTGAGGTTCTAAATGGCCTTGAGCCAGTACGCCGCCGTCCGGGTATGTATACCGATACGGTAAGACCTAACCACCTAGGTCAAGAAGTTATCGATAACAGTGTCGATGAAGCCTTGGCTGGACATGCTCGTAAAGTCGAAGTCATTCTTCATGCCGATCAATCATTAGAAGTGATTGATGATGGTCGTGGTATGCCAGTCGATATTCATCCAGAAGAAGGTGTTTCTGGGGTTGAGCTTATTCTATGTAAATTACATGCCGGAGGTAAATTCTCGGGTAAAAACTATCAATTTTCAGGTGGTTTACACGGAGTAGGTATTTCGGTTGTAAACGCCCTTTCTAATCGGGTTGAAGTCACGGTTAAACGTGATGGTCAAGTGTATCAAATTGCATTTGAAAATGGCGATAAAGTCTCTGAATTAGAAGTCATTGGTACTTGTGGTCGTCGTGCCAAAGGCACCAAAGTTCATTTTTGGCCGAACCCTAAATACTTTGATAGCGCTAAGTTTTCTGTTACACGCCTTAAAAGCAATTTAAAAGCCAAAGCCGTATTGTGTCCAGGCTTAGAAATCATTTTTACTAATAAAATCAATAATGAAACAATACGTTGGTGCTATGAAGATGGTTTAAAAGATTATTTAGCCGAAGGTGTTAAAGGTTATACATTATTGCCAGAAGAGCCATTTACTGGTGTCTTTAGTGGTGCAACTGAAGCTGCCGATTGGGCGTTGCTATGGTTGCCAGAAGGCGGTGAACTGATCACTGAAAGTTACGTTAACCTGATTCCTACCGCTCAGGGTGGTACTCACGTTAATGGTTTACGCCAAGGCTTACTTGATGCGATGCGTGAGTTCTGTGAGTTCCGCAATTTATTACCACGAGGCGTAAAACTAACGGCTGATGATATTTGGGATCGCTGTGCTTACGTGTTATCGGTAAAAATGCAAGATCCACAATTTGCAGGTCAAACTAAAGAGCGTTTATCGTCACGTCAATGTGCAGCATTTGTTGCTGGCGTCGTCAAAGATGCCTTTAGCTTATGGCTTAATGAGCGTCCACAACTGGCAGAGTTATTGGCTGAAGTTTGTATTGCTAATGCCCATCGTCGTATGCGTGCTAGCAAGAAAGTTGTACGTAAGAAAATAGCGTCAGGACCTGCTTTGCCGGGCAAATTAGCTGATTGTTCGCAACAAGACTTAAACCGCACTGAATTGTTTTTAGTCGAAGGTGACTCGGCAGGTGGCTCTGCTAAACAAGCCCGTGATCGAATGTTCCAAGCTATCATGCCGTTACGCGGTAAGATTTTGAATACTTGGGAGGTTTCCTCTGACCAAGTGTTGGCATCAGAAGAAGTTCATAATATTTCCATTGCATTGGGTATTGATCCAGACAGCGGTGATTTAAGTGGCCTTCGTTACGGTAAAATCTGTGTTCTTGCCGATGCGGACTCCGATGGTTTGCACATTGCGACCTTATTGTGCGCCTTATTTATGAAGCACTTTGAAGCTCTAGTCCGTGCTGGGCATGTGTTTATTGCAATGCCACCACTTTACCGTATCGATTTAGGTAAAGAGGTATTTTATGCACTGGATGAAGCGGAAAAAAATGCCATCCTAGAACGCCTAAGCGGTAAACGAGGCAAGGTTAACGTGCAGCGCTTTAAAGGTCTGGGTGAAATGAACCCATTGCAATTACGTGAAACTACGATGGATCCTAATACTCGTCGTTTGGTGCAACTGACTATTGATGATGATAGTGAAACCAATGAGATGATGGATATGCTGCTTGGTAAAAAACGCGCAGAAGATCGTCGTCATTGGCTGCAAAGTAAAGGTGATATGGCGGAAGTGTAATTCCCCTCCACGTATATTATTTTTTAAATCGGCAAACATTATGTTTGCCGAATCGCATTATTTAAGACGGATTATCTCACGATGACTGATGTCTCTATGGATGGCGTTGAACAGCTTCCACTTAGAAAGTTTACTGAAGACGCTTATTTAAATTACTCCATGTATGTGATCATGGATCGTGCCTTGCCTTTTATTGGTGACGGCTTAAAACCAGTACAACGTCGTATTATTTATGCGATGTCTGAATTAGGTTTGAACGCGACGGCAAAATATAAAAAATCGGCACGTACAGTTGGTGACGTATTAGGTAAATTCCATCCACACGGTGACTCGGCGTGTTATGAAGCGATGGTGCTAATGGCACAACCTTTCTCCTACCGTTATCCATTAGTCGACGGTCAAGGTAACTGGGGTGCGCCAGATGATCCGAAATCTTTTGCTGCAATGCGTTATACCGAATCACGTTTATCACGTTTTTCCGAAGTATTACTCTCAGAGATAAATCAAGGCACTGCCGATTGGGTTCCAAACTTTGACGGCACTATGCTTGAGCCTAAAATGTTACCTGCACGGCTGCCGCATATTTTACTGAATGGTATTACAGGTATCGCGGTCGGTATGGCAACTGATATTCCACCACATAATGTGCGTGAAGTCGCTAATGCTGCTGTGCACATGATCGAGAATCCAAGTGCCGATCTTGATCAATTGATGGAATTTGTTCAAGGTCCCGATTACCCAACTGAAGCTGAGATCATCACTTCAAAATCAGATTTAAAGAAGATGTATGCTACTGGCCGTGGTAGCGTAAAAATGCGCGCGATTTGGCATAAAGAGAATGGTGATATTGTTATTACCGCGCTACCACATCAGACATCAGGTGCTAAATTATTGGAGCAAATTGCCGCGCAAATGCGCGCTAAAAAGCTACCAATGGTGGAAGACTTGCGTGATGAATCAGATCATGAAAATCCAACTCGAATAGTGATTGTGCCACGCACTAATCGTATTGATTGCGATCAGTTGATGAATCACTTGTTTGCCTCAACAGATTTAGAAAAAAGTTTTCGCGCTAACATTAATATGCTCGGGTTAGATGGTCGTCCACAAGTAAAAGGCTTGGTGACAATCATTAAAGAGTGGCTTGAGTATCGTCGTAGTACCGTACGTCGCCGTTTGCAATACCGTCTTGATAAAGTGATCGCTCGCTTACATATTTTAGAAGGTTTATTGGCAGCTTACCTTAATATTGATGAAGTGATTGAGATCATTCGTAGTGAAGATGATCCTAAAGCAGAGTTAATGTCACGTTTTGATTTAACCGTGACTCAAGCCGATGCGATTTTAGAAATAAAACTGCGTCAGTTAGCCAAGCTTGAAGAAATTAAGATCCGTGGTGAATTAGATGAATTAGCTAAAGAGCGCGATCAACTTGAAAAGCTGCTAGGTTCTGAGCGTCGTTTAAATACCTTGATCAAAAAAGAAATTATCGCAGATGCTGAAAAGTACGGCGATGATCGTCGTTCACCATTGGTTGAGCGAGCAGAAGCTAAAGCGATGACAGAACGTGACTTACTGCCAAGTGAAGCAATCACCGTGGTACTGTCAGACAAAGGTTGGATCCGTCATGCTAAAGGGCACGAAGTTGATCCTGTGACGCTAAACTATAAGTCAGGTGATAATTACCTTGCTCATGCTCGTGGTAAGAGTAATCAACCAGCCATATTCTTAGGTTCTGATGGACGTAGCTATGCGCTTGAATCACATAGTCTGCCATCTGCACGTAGCCAAGGCGAACCGATCACTGGTCGTTTAAACTTAACTCCTGGCACCAATATGCGCCAAGTTATGATGGCTGAAGATGATCAGTTATGGCTTATGGCATCGGATGCGGGTTATGGCTTTATCTGTAAGAGCAGTGATATGGTATCTAAAAATAAGAGTGGTAAAGCCTTATTAACAGTACCTGAAAATGCATTGGTTTTACCGCCTCAACCGGTTGCTGATCTTAATAATGATCAAATTATGGCGATCACCAATGAAGGTCGAATGTTGTTATTCCCGATTAAAGACTTACCACAATTAGGTAAAGGAAAGGGCAATAAGATCATCAATATTCCATCGGCACGCTCAAAAGCTCGCGAAGAGTTCTTATCTTATTTGGTCGTTCTAACTGCCGATAGCCATGTTACCTTGTATGCAGGTAAACGTAAGTTAAGCTTAAAACCAACGGATCTTGAGAACTTCCGTGGTGAGCGAGGTCGCCGAGGATCGATGTTACCACGTGGATTACAGCGTGTGACTGAGATTGATATTGACTCACCGCAAACACTCAGTGATGAGCAAGTTATCGAGAATTAATACTCGCTATATAGACAACAGAACCCTCATTTATTGGGGGTTTTAAATGATTTATTTGCGTAAGTTGTGTTGCTGTTGGTTAACAGTTAACCCATATAAGAGGTGTAATTTTCCTTGCTGTGGGTATACTAGCGCACACTTGTTCGCTGAGGAATGTTTGAATGATTTATATTTTACGCCTGATTGCGATCGCAATTTTTGCCATCGTAACCTTTGTCTTTGGCTGTGGTTATTGTTTATTAAGTCCACGCAATCCTAAACATGTTTATACTTTTGGACGTCTGTTTAGCAAGATGTCACGTGTGCTAGGGATTAAACTTGAAATTCGCTACGCTGACGGTGCTGAGCAAGTAGGCTCTGCAGTTTATATTGCTAACCACCAAAATACTTATGATTTATTTACTGTTTCTGGTGCAATTATGCAACGTACCGTGACTGTTGGTAAAAAAAGTTTAGTCTGGATCCCATTGTTTGGACAGCTGTACTGGATCACAGGTAATATTCTTATCGATCGTGCTAATCGCAGTAAAGCGGTAGGTACTATTGGTCAAGTAGTTGAAAAAATCAAAAAAAATAAAGTGTCAGTATGGATGTTTCCTGAAGGTACTCGCTCACGAGGCCGTGGTTTATTGCCGTTTAAAACCGGTGCATTTCATGCTGCAATTGGCGCCCAAGTACCGATTGTACCGATTGTGTGTAGTTCAACCGATAAAGTAAGACTCAACCGTTGGAATAACGGTGTGGTGATTGTTGAGCTAATGAAGCCGATTAGCACCGTGGGTTTAGAAAAAGAAGATGTGCGTAAATTATTAACCCAAAGCCGTAAAATAATGGCCGCTAAGTTAGAAGAACTAGATCAAGAGGTTTTGGAGCGCAATAAACATTAATTGTGGCTATTTAATGCTTAATAAATATAACTAAAACAGATAGTATAAGTGTTATTAACAAGGACATGTTTTATGAACATGTCCTTGTTTTGTTTTATTGTTAGTGAATAACGATAAACAGTATTTAGTGATAGAAATAGAAGATAATCATGACTGAAGAATATGTAGTGTTAGTAGATGAGCAAGGCCATGAACTTGGCTTACAAGAAAAAATGCAAGCTCACCGTGATGGTGCACTGCATTTGGCTTTTTCTGTATTACTTTATCGTGATACGGCTTCTGGGCGTGAATATTTATTACACCAACGCGCATTAGAGAAATACCATAGTGGTGGTTTGTGGACCAATACTTGTTGTTCTCATCCTCGTCAGGGGGAAACGATGAGTCAAGCTGGTGTACGTCGCTTACAAGAAGAAATGGGCATTACTTTGACAACTAGCTTAACGGATATCGGTGATTTCTGTTATTTCGCTAATTTAGATCATCAGTTGATCGAACATGAATTAGATCATGTGCTTATTGCTAATGGTGAGGGATTGGTGTTTACACCTAATCCAGCTGAAGTGATGGCATATCGTTGGTGGTCGATGGCTGAATTAGAACTGCAATTGCAACAGGCACCGCAGTTGTTTACAGCATGGTTTGCACAAGTATTAGATTTTGCTGAGCAAACATATCGCTAGTTGTCGTACGTAGCAAACAGCGATCACCGATTTCAGTCTCGTGATCGCTATTTCTGGATTATTTGCGCACTGCAATCGCTTCAATTTCAATTTTCACATCTTTAGGTAGACGCGCAACTTCAACACAAGAACGAGCAGGGTAAGGCGCATTATGTTCATCAAAGAACGCACCATATACTTCATTTACCGCACCAAAATCATTCAGATCTTTAACAAATACCGTCATCTTAACGATATCAGCAACACTTAAGCCTGATGCTTCTACAACCGCTTTAACGTTATCTAATGATTGACGTGTTTGAGCTGCAATATCTTCTGCAACCTCACCCGTTAGTGGGTTTACTGGAATCTGACCAGATGTCATTACCATGCTACCAAGATCAACACCTTGTACATAAGGACCGATCGCTGCAGGTGCATGCTCTGTATGAAGAATCTTTGTCATGAGTTATCCTATTTATGATCATTAAAAGGCGCAATAATTGCCTTTAACCATTGATTAATATGGGGGCAATAAACCTATATTCAACTAATTATGATCGTTATCAGTGGCTATTGTAATCCTAAGCATTGTTTTACAACCTGCAGGCATTGGTTTATGCGTGTAATGTCTTTGGGTGCAACCATAACGGTATCATTACCACCAATGGTGCCTAATATATCAACGTGAGGTTGCATATCAATTAATCGTGCCACCAATTGTGCACCTCCTGGGTGAGTTTTTATTATTATGACTAATTGATTATGACTAACAAATTCAATTTGTGACGCAATTGAAGCATTAATTTTGATTGGTTCATTTTCGGCGGTTAGACAATAAATTTTTTTACCTGCAGCATTAGGAACCTTAGCAACGCCAAGCCTTAATAATAGTCGTGACACCGTTGATTGACTGATATCGTGAAAACCTAATTGAATTAACTGATATCGAATATCATCTTGTGTTGTAAAACTTTGCTGTTGTAATAAGCGTTTACATGCTGATGTCATATTATCATTACAATAATTATGATCGATTGCTGGGGCTTGGGTATCCATGCTTGGTCACTCCTTGGCAATGTATGGATCAATAACACATTAGACAATACAGATTATTGGTGTCGCTATTATGAGGCGGTAACCTGTGTGATAGGTGTGTTTTGTTGCATATTAATGGTAGCAATTATAATGTAGCGGAGATATGACCATTATCACCAAATAACAACGGTTATTGGTAATTATTGTAGTGGATGATAGTAATGTGATGCCGGTTTGCGTTATAGATTACTTTAACAAAAAAATACCCAGCCAATAATAACGAGCTTGAGTTAGCTGTCATCATTATTCACTGGGTAGGTTGCAGCGTGTTTTAGCTATTAGATTCAGTCACGATTTGACGTGAGAATACTTTTTCGCAGTACTTACACTTTAATTGAATATCCGCTTTTTTAGTCAATACTTTAAAGCCACTATTAACCGGTTCACCATGTGAAATACAGTTGCTATTTGGGCATTTAAAAATAGTACTGATAAATTCAGGTAATGATAAAGAAAGTTTCTTTACCACCGCATAATTTTCAATTTGATTGACCGTGGCCTGTGGTGCATAAAGTGCTAATTGGTTGGCTTGATCTTCGCTAACAAACACATTCTCAATCTTGATTAGATCTTTAGCACCTAATGCTGATGACGGTAAATTAAGACCAATAGTAACGCGTTCATTAGTGCCATCGATGTTAAATAATTTAAGGATTTTAATGCCAACATTTGCTGGAATATGATCGATAACGGTACCGTTTTTAATTGCTTCAACTTTGAGTTGGGTTTCTTTAACCATGATCGTCATTCCTCTTATAGGGTTTCATTAAGTACAAGTGCGAGTAATGCTTGACGTGCATAGACGCCATTCTCTGCTTGTTGGAAGAAATAAGCATGCTTAGTCTTATCAACATCAACCGTAATTTCATCAACACGTGGTAGCGGATGTAATACTTTTAAATTGTCACGAGCGTTGTCTAACATGTTGGCTGTTAGGATGTAGGCCGCTTTCATGTGGACATATTCAGACTCATCAAAACGCTCTTTTTGTACGCGAGTCATGTAAAGAATATCCAGCTCAGGGATCACGTCTTCCATGTTATTGTGTAAGCTATAACTAATACCTGCGTCATCTAATTCTTCGCAAATATAATCTGGCATTGCTAATACTTCTGGAGCGATGAAGAAGAATTTAACATCATTAAACTTTGACAGTGCTTGCGTAAGTGAATGCACAGTACGGCCATATTTTAAATCACCGACAAAGGCAATATTAATCCCATCTAATCGACCTTGAGTTTCATAGATCGTAAACAAATCCAATAATGTTTGGGTTGGATGCTGATTAGCACCATCACCACCATTGATAACCGGGACACCATTAGAAAATTCAGAGGCTAAGCGAGCAGCACCTTCTTGTGGATGACGCATAACAAATGCATCAACATAAGAGGTAATCACCTGTACTGAATCTGATAATGTCTCGCCTTTATTCGCGAGCGAGGTATTTCCTGGAGAGTCAAACCCAACAACAGTACCGCCTAGACGCTGGATAGCCGTTTCAAAAGAAAGACGGGTACGGGTTGAGGGTTCAAAGAAGCAACTGGCAATGACTTTATTTTGCAGTAATGTTGGGTTTGGCTCCGCTTTTAGTCTCGCAGCAGTATCAATAATAAGCTCTAGTTCAGCACGATTAAGCTCGGGGATGGAAATAATATGCTTTTTAAACAGCGAATTAGCCATGGATTCTTTCCCTATGATGGTGTGATTAAATTGAGTTTTTGGTGTTGCTAAATTTGAGACAAAAAAAAGCCCCCTACTAAAAGGAGGCTTTTTTTTGAAAAATAGTAAAAATAAAATAACAAACCATCATCAAAGGATGATTACTGCGGATAAAGTTTGAGTTGCTGACAGGGTTCATTTTTTTATCTCTTGCTAGGCAAATTGGAAGGATTATACCGTCTATTTTTTATGGCGCAAGCGTTTGCGTTAACTATTCAGGTCGTGGATTTTTATGCAATAATGAACAGGATTGCTTTATGCTTGTTTGTATTCATTGTATTGAAAAGTAAAGGTTTTTAGTGATGTTGAAAAATATGATTGAAACAATATGCAACTGCCGCTCAAGTGAGCGGCAGTGTAATTATAGCGATAGCATTTAAGCTTGAGTGTTTAGTTGCCTAGTGTCGCTACCATTACCGCTTTAATGGTGTGCATGCGGTTTTCAGCTTCATCAAATACAATTGAATGTGATGATTCAATCACTTCATCAGTCACTTCAACCCCTTTTGATAATACTGGATAGGCTTGGGCTAATTCTTTACCGACAGCAGTATCTTCGCCGTGGAACGCGGGTAAACAGTGCATAAATTTCACATGTGGGTTACCTGTGGCTTTTAACATTGCCATATTGACTTGATATGGAAGCATTAAATTAATTCGCTCTGCCCAAGCTTCTTTGGCTTCACCCATAGAAACCCATACATCAGTATAAAGGAAGTCACAGCCCTGAACGCCTTCTTGCACATCTTCTGTCATGGTAATTTTAGCGCCAGTTTCAGCTGCAATTGCACGGCATTGAGCAACAAGTTCAGCATCAGGCCAAAATGTTTTTGGTGCTACAAGACGAATATCCATGCCCATTTTCGCAGCACCAACCATCAATGAGTTACCCATGTTATTGCGCGCATCACCAAGATAAGCAAATGACATTTGATGTAATGCTTTACCACGGCCGTGTTCTTGCATGGTTAGAAAGTCAGCTAAAATTTGCGTTGGGTGGAATTCATCGGTTAAACCATTCCATACTGGCACCCCAGCGTATGCGCCGAGTTCTTCAACAATGGCTTGTCCAAAGCCGCGATATTCAATGCCATCGTACATACGGCCTAATACGCGCGCGGTGTCTTTCATCGATTCTTTGTGGCCAATTTGAGAGCCTGAAGGACCTAAATAAGAAACTTGAGCACCTTGGTCAAAAGCTGCAACTTCAAATGCGCACCGAGTACGGGTTGAGGTTTTTTCAAAGATCAACGCAATGTTTTTACCTTTAAGGCGTGGTTGCTCATAACCATTGTATTTTGCTTTTTTTAATTCAGCCGAAAGCTCAAGTAAATGTTGAATCTCACGAGGAGTGAAATCAAGTAATTTTAGGAAGTTACGATTACGAAGATTAAAAGCCATGATGTATCCCTCTTAAGGTTCAGTATCTCTTCGACTGAATCTTGTATGTTATGATTAAGTTACTCGATAATGTTCAATGTTAATATTATGTTTATCTTATTTCTTGTCATTTGTGAATGGTTATTCTACTTGTCTGCAATAATATTTGTTCCAGCGAGACCTTTGAGGATCTCTAAGCCGTCATGCAGTGCACCGATACCGACCAATTTTCCCCCTTGTTTGATAAATTCACACGAAGCTTCGATCTTGGGACCCATAGAGCCAGCATCAAAGCTGTATTGCGATAGTGTTCGTGGGGTAGTGCTAGTTATGGCTTTTTGGGTTGCTTTGCCCCAATCAAGATAAACCGCGTCGGCATCTGTCAAAATAAGCAGTGCATCAGCATTTAATTGTTTGGCGAGATAAGCGGCTGACATGTCCTTATCAATCACAGCTTCAACACCAACCAGTTTGTTGTTTTCACGTTTAACCGGAATGCCGCCACCACCAGTACAAATCACTAAATGGTTTCTTTTTATTAGGGTTTCGATCGCATCACATTCAACGATGCCAATCGGTTGTGGGCTTGGCACCACACGGCGGAAATATTGGCCATCAGCTTTTACTGTCCATTGAAACTTTTCGGCTAACTCACGCGCTTCAGCTTCTTGATACACTGGGCCAATAGGCTTAGTTGGATCCGCAAAAGCTGGATCTTGTGGATCAACGAGCATTTGAGTGAGCATGCAAGACACATCTTGTTGTGGCAGTAAATTTTTTAGTTCTTGCATTAAGATGTAGCCAATCATGCCTTGTGTTTCTGAACCCAATACGTCTAATGGGTAAGGCATGACTTTTTTATATTCCAATCCTTGTAGAGCCAGTAATCCCACTTGTGGACCATTACCATGCACGAGAACCACATTATATTGCTGCGCAATGGCAGCGATAGTTTTGGCTGCGGTAGCAATATTTTGGCGTTGAATGCTAGCTTCTAAAGGCTCACCGCGACGTAATAAGGCGTTACCACCAAGGGCAACAACAACAGTTTGCTTGGTCATAGTTATGTATCTCCACATTTATTGGTGGCTGGTCGATAGGCGCCCCAGCCTTGTTATTGGGTTAAATACCATCACGCTCAATTGGGCAGCTCATACAGCGTGCGCCACCACGGCCACGACCAAGTTCATCACCAGGGATTGGAAGTACGGTGATGCCTGCTTTATCATATTTTTCATTGGTGTAAGTGTTACGCTCATAACCAATAACCACTCCAGGGCTAACAGTTAATACATTGTTAGCGTCATTCCATTGCTCACGTTCTGCTTCAAAGTTATCGCCACCGGTAGTAATCAAATTAAGCTGATCAACGCCTAAGGCTTTTTCGATAGCATGGACAAAATAGCTTTCTTGTTTGGCTTTTACGTTGCCATAAGCATCGCCAGTTAGACTCCAGCATTGAACATCTTTACGGATCACTTCAGGGTAGACAGAGAAGGTATCTTCGCGCATGTGGGTCATAACAGTATCGAGGTGCATGCATGAACGGTGTTTTGGTAATTCCATTGCTATCACTTGCTTGGCTTGGCCGTGTTTAAATAAGCTAGCAGCTAATGCTTCAACCCCTTGTGGTGTTGTACGCTCAGACATACCGATGAGGACGCTACCTTTACCAATAACTAAAACATCACCGCCTTCAATGGTGGATTTGTCATAAGCATTTTGGTCATCGCCAAAGTATTTAATGAAATCTTGACCAGCAAAGGTTGGATGCCAGCGGTAAATAGCGCGTAAATGATTCGTTTCACGTTGACGTGCTTCTTTAGCCATTGGATTAATAGACACACCGCCATAAACCCAACATGAGGTATCACGAGTAAAAAGATGATTTGGTAATGGCTTGATAATAAAATCACAAGGCGAATGCATCTTTTGCATAATAGAGGATGATTGCAGTGGTAATTCAGCGTAACTTAAACCGCCTAATAAAATTGACGCTAATTCAGCATGAGGTAAATCAGCTAAGAAACAGCGAATATCATTAGCAAAAGTATCACCAAAACGGTAATTAGATATTTGAGTTGATAACAGCCAATCTTTAGCTTCAGGAATAGCTAGAGTTTCGCTGAGCATATTTTGTAATAATAAAACTTCAACACCTTGTTGGCGTAAAGTATTAGCAAATACATCATGCTCTTTACCTGCTTTTTCAACAGATAAAACATCATCAAATAATAAGTCTTGGCAGTTAGAAGGTGTAAGGTTATTTAAAGCACGCTCTGGACGATGAATGAGTACGCGGCGTAGTTGACCTATTTCAGAACCCACATAAAAGTTACTCATGATAGTATCTCTCTAGTTATGCCTGTCAGTGATTGGCTATGTTTAAAGTTACGAAGCGTTAAAGAAGTATTCCGTGTTGTTGATGTTATTGATTCTACGTAGTTGGTTTTATTTATATAAGATCGCCATCACACTTTAATTATTAATAACTTAGCTGCTGTTTGATGGGTATTTACAAAAAAAACAACATCAAAAATAAATCTATTCAGTGATTTATTATGTATTTATGCTGTTCTTTTAAAGAAAGTTTTGTTTTTATATGATTGTTTACAATGGTTTTTTTTATTTCATATGAAATCTTATGCACTTTTATTTGTTAAATTAAGTATTAATAGTCGCTAATATTATTCAATTAAGATGCGTAGATATATTAAATAACATCTGGTTTTATGTTTTAAATAATATATTAGTGTGTTTTTTGTGATGGCTGTTTATTATCTTGTTTAATGTTTTGATGTTGTTTTTTAATTTTAAATATGTTGTTTGAACGAAATTGAGAAATTGAGAAATTGAGAAATTGAGAAATTGAGAAATGGAGAAATAAAAAATAAAGAAGTAGATGAATAAATAGAGGAGTAGAAGAGAGAATGTATTGGCTGTGAAGCTAACGGTATAAATAATTAACTCTTGCCGTAAATGAAGCGTAATAATAAGCTAGTTATCAGTATAATAAAAAACCGCCCGAAGGCGGTTTTAATCAATGAGAGGAATATGGTAGGTAAATGAGTAAACTATACTAATATTACGCCAATACTTAATACCACCATCGTAAACGCAATAATAATACCTAATAATGGTGCCACCCATTTTAACCATCTTACATAAGGCACACGTGCAATAGCCAGTCCTCCCATGACTACAGCAGAGGTTGGTGTCACCAGGTTAACCACTCCTGAAGCTGATTGATAAGCGGTAACAACCAGATCGCGACCTACACCTGAAAAATCAGCCAATGGTGCCATGATAGGCATGGTTAAGACCGCTAAACCTGAAGTTGAAGGGACTAAAAATGACAGTAATATTTCTAAAATATACATTACATTAATAAACACCACCGCGGATAGCCCAGTAACGATATGTTCGGCTGAGTTTAAAATGGTATCAGTGATCATACCGCGATCCATGATCACCACAATGCCGCGAGCAATACCGATAATCAATGCCACTCCAAGTAGATCTCGCGCACCATCAATAAAGCTGGTAGAAAAATCTTCCTCGCTCATGCGTGATACCAAGCCAATCAAAATAGAGGCACCGAGGAACATAGCTGATATTTGTGGCATCCACCAACCCGCGATGGCAACCCCGTAAATCATAACCGCAAAAGAGAGACCAAAAATAGCTAGAATAACTTTACGGGTAGTAGTGAACTCAAGCATTTGATCTGATTTATTACTTAAAAAATGGGCTTTATTTTGTTCATATTGGTCATACACAATTGATTTAGTTTGATCTTCGCGCACCATTTTTGCGTAGCGCATTACATAACCGACACAGATTAACCAACCGATAGTGAGAATAATAACCCGTAACATAATACCGTCAGTAAAAGGGATTCCAGCGGCATTGGAAGCGATAACTGTTGCAAAAGGATTGATGGTTGACCCTAACGTACCGATGCCTGCTCCTAATAATACTGTTGCAGCTGCAACGAGAGGATCAAACCGAGCCGCCATCATCACCGGAACAAGCAGGGTATAAAAAGGTAATGATTCCTCAGCCATGCCATAAATGGTACCGCCAGCGGCGAACAGCCCCATTAAAATCGGGATCATTAACTCTTCTTTGCCATGTAAACGGGCGGTAACACGTTCTATTCCGGCATCAATTGCACCGGTTTTAGTGACTAGTCCTAAAAAGCCACCAATAATTAAAATAAACAATGACACATCAATAGCAGCGGCTTCATAAGATTGATGGTTATAGAACCCATCGATAGGGGCTAGTAATACATCAATAACACCCTGAGGGTTACTTTCTACCGCTTTATAAGTACCTGTAATAGGCACTTCTTTTCCAAGTTCAGCATTCATTTGACGATCATATTGCCCAGCAGGTACCACCCATGTCAGGGCCGCTACGAATGCAATTAGAGTAAATAAAATGGTGTAAGCAGATGGGAATTTTAATTGAGCAAAGAAGCTTTTTTTTTGTGGTTTTATTTCGGTGTGTGTCGTCATGGTTATCTCCTGCACCGTTGGTTAGTGATAACCATAAGGTGTGTTTGTCTGCATGAGTGGTAAGAAGCACTTATGAATAAATAAGGGAACAAACAATAAACGTAACTTGTTAAACGGGGGTTGCTAATCGTGTAAGTCGCTAATAAACGGCCTCATTTTTTGTGGGTGCGTTATGATTCTAAAGCGGAATATAGTTACTAACTCAACCATTGTTCACAGTTTTTTTGTATTAAAATTAATACACAAAAGTATAAATTTTAGATGAGGGATATTTGAGTAAAAAAAATGGGTGGCTATGCGAATGATGATTATACGAAATGGGATAAAGGCTTATGTTGCGGCTATTGTCGTGTAATCAATAAAATCAGTATGGAATATTATGCATATCAAAGGGTATTTGGTGGTTTAACCTTAATTGATTAACGGTTGATTAAGATCAATTTAGGTCTGGTATATACGTAACATATGGTAATTGAGTGCAAACCATGCGATATTTGCCAGCAAATTTATTCCATAGGTGGAGTGATACCATGTCTTACGCAGAATTGATTGCAGAGCAAAAAGAAGAAACGCGCGAAATTATTGCCGCATTACTTGAAGATGGCAGTGAGCCAGAGGCGCTTTACACTATTGAGCACCATTTCTCTGCAGACACCTTTGAAGAGCTAGAAGCGGCTGCAGTTGAAGCATTTAAACTTGGTTTTAATGTTTTAGAAGCAGAAGAGCTTGAGCTTGATCCTGAAGATGGCGGCGGCAAAGTTGTATGTTTTGATGCCGTAATGGAATCAGCTCTAAACGCAGAATTAATTGATGAGCAAGCTGAAAAGCTAATTAAACTGGCTGAAAAGCACAACATCGATTATGACGGTTGGGGTACTTACTTCGAATCTGACGAAGATGATGAAGAAGAGAATGAAGACGAAGAATAAATCGTCATAATATCACTCTGTTCTTAAAAGCCGGCATTTTGCTGGCTTTTTCTACTTTTTGGCTGTGATATCAAGTTTTGATATCAATAACATGATAGAAATTTACTCGTGATCACTGTCTGTAATCACAACGCGTGTAAATCTTTCCAATATCCTCATACATTTAAATCATACTGAATAATTCAGTATTGGAGTGATTGATGACAATCTCACTTAATGGCCAGTGGTTGCTTGCGTGTGTTCAACGTTCAGCAATTCAAGACCTTCATATTAATTTGCCGGGTGATGTTCACTCTGCATTATATGCAGCTGGAGAGATCCCTGATCCTTATTGGGCAACCAATGAAAAAAAAGTTCAGTGGGTTGGTGAGTGCGACTGGATTGTCAGCCGCCACTTTGAATTAACAGCCGAACAGCTAACCTGTAATGCCATGGATTTGGTATTGGAACAGCTGGATACGGTTGCTGAAATTCGTATTAATGGCCACACTGTTGCTGATTTTAATAATATGTTCATGCGCCATAAAGTGGATGTATTAAGCTGTCTGCAAGTTGGGGCCAACCGAATTGAAATTGTATTACATCGTGCTGATTTAGCTGCTAAAAATCGTGCTGATAAATTACCATTTCCGTTGCCTTGGGCTGAAGGTAATAACCAAATTCCATTTATGAATACGCTGCGTAAACCGCAATTTCATAGTGGTTGGGATTGGAGTATTTGTCTGTCAGTATTGGGGGTTTATGGCGACATTGTTCTACAACCGATTGAGCATGTCCGTATTAGTCATTTAGCCACCAAACAGAAATGGCATCAGCAAGGGTGTGAATTAGCGGTTACATTGCATTATGAGGTTGTGTCTGAAAAAGGACTCGCTAACGCTGCGGTAACTTTTGATGGTCAGACATTCCACCTTACGCTTGATCGTGAATCGACCAAAGCTAGCGTTATTTTCCGTATTGATAACCCTCGTCAGTGGTGGCCTGCGGGATACGGTAAACAGCAATTATATAAGTTAGCCCTAGAAGCTGATGGGGTTGCTATTACCAAGCAAATTGGCCTGCGTAAATTAGAACTTATCACTGAAGATGATGAGCATGGTCAAAGCATGGTGGTGATGGTCAATGATGTGCCTATTTCAGCCCGTGGTGCGAATTGGATTCCACTTGATGCCATGCCTGCGCGTATGACAGAACAGCGTTATCGCAGTTTACTTACCGATGCTGCTGCCGCCAATATGAATATGTTACGTGTATGGGGCGGTGGTATGTATGAAAAAGATATTTTTTATAACCTGTGTGATGAATTAGGGTTACTTGTTTGGCAAGATCTGATGTTTGCCAATGCATTGTATCCATCAACACCAGATTTTATTGCTGAAGTTGAGCAGGAAGTTGAATTTCAAGTTCGGCGTCTAAAAGATCACTCGAGCTTAGTTTTATGGTGTGGTGATAATGAAGTGTTAGGTGCAATAAACCGTGATCCTGAATCGCGTCAGCACCGCGAAAAACATCTAATTAATTATGATCGCTTAAACCGCACTTTAGCTGAAGTGGTTGAGCGTGAAGATCCCTCACGACGTTTTTGGGCAAGCTCACCGTGTAATGGCGAGTTGGATATTATCGACACTTGGCACCATGATCCGCAACGGGGCGATATGCATTGTTGGGATGTATGGGACAGTGGCAAAGAATTTGATGCTTACTTGCAGGTGACGCCACGTTTTTGTTCTGAATTTGGTTTTCAATCTTGGCCATCATTACCAACTATTAAAAGTTGTTTACCGGAACAAGATTGGAATATTAGCTCACCAAGCTTTGAAAACCATCAGAAAAATAGTAATGGTAACTCGATCATTACCGAGATGTTTACCCGTTATTTCCGGTTTCCAAATGGGTTTGTCAATATGTTGTATTTATCGCAAGTACAACAAGCATTAGCGGTCAAAACAGCCGCTGAATATTGGCGTACACAAAAACCGATTAATCGTGGCATGCTATTTTGGCAGTTAAATGATTGTTGGCCCGTGAGCTCGTGGTCATCATTAGAGTACAGTGGTCGTTGGAAGCAATTGCATTACCATGCTCGACGCTTTTTCGCCCCACAAATGGCGACGTTTACCCGTGATCAACAAGGGCTGAAGTTACATTTAGTCAATGATGGCCGTAAAAATACCGAGCTAAAAGGCGAAGTGGTGTGGCAAAGTTGGGAAGGAGAAATCCTTTATCGTGAACCTATTTCTCAATATTTAGAAGCTGACTCAACCAAAGTGGTATGGGAGTGGCTCAATGAAGATTTAGACGGTCATGAACAAGATGGTTTTTTCCATGTCCATTTGCATAGTGGTCAGCAATTGATTGAAAACACCTGGTTGCCAGCGCGTCCTAAGTACTGTGAGTTAGCGTGCCCTGATTTACGTTTTGAAGTCGCTGAACACAATAATGACATTGTGGTGATGTTAAGTAGCAGTAAGCCAGCTTTCTTTGTGCATTTGGAGTTTGAGGGCGAGGGAAGATTTGAAGATTCAAGTTTTACCCTAGTACCTGAGCACCAACGCCAAATTAAATATATTGGCTCTGCTAGTTATGATGAGGTGGTACAGGGCCTGCGGGTTTATCACTTAAAGCAAAGTTATTAAACGATCAGTAAACGATAATAAACCCTACTTGTTTTTCTTTTACAGAGACTAACGAAGTAGGGTTTTTTATTGGCATTTTATTTTATGCTAGCATGATTGATTAGAACGTTTTGATCATTTTCATTTCACAACTAGCGTGACCGGTATTACCCATTGGGTGTGGAATCTCAATAAACCCCAGTGATTGGTATAAATAGATTGCTTCTTTAAGTACAGCTGTTGTCTCTAAATAGCAGCCTTTATATCCTTGTTGGCGCGCAAATTTTAAGGCTTGTACTGCTATTTTTCGAGCTAAACCTTTGCCCCGTAATTGTGGTAAAAAATACATTTTTTGTAATTCACACCAATCTTCTTGTTCAGTAAGCGCAGCAATTCCACCGCCACCTAAAATTCGCTGATCTTTTTCTATCACCCAGTAATTGCTGTTATCGGGTTGGTAAACGTGTGCCATATTATCCAAAATAGGATCGTTTACGCTGTAGCCTTTATCTCCCGTCAATCCATATTCAACCGATACATTACGAATAACGGCAGCCATTGCAGCGTTATCTAATGCGGTTATTGGGCGAATAGTATATCCCTGTTGCTGCTCAGTGGCTGTGATCGCTCGAGAATAGCGTAATAAGCTTTTGTTTAAGTGATTAATTTCATCTTCGTCAAGTTGATCTAAAATACATTGGTTATTGTTATCAAGTTGGTGGTGTAATTGCTGTAATAACTGCTGACCGGTAGGTGTTAATTGGGATAATTGACCACGAGGATCCGTAGGATGATGAATAGTCGTGACTAAGCCTTGATTGAGTAATATCGCAAGGTTACGGCTGGCATTTGATTTTTCAACATTTAAATATTGCGCCATCTGGCTGACACTGTATGGGCCTTGCTCCAGTTCAATCAGAGTATGTACTTGAACCGGAGTCAATGGCATCGTACCACAGTGATTATTAAGCATGCCTAATTGACGCACCAGGTGTCGAGAGAGTTGGCGCAATTGTTGGGGAAACATAACTGATCCTTGTTATTGTTAATCGCGACTAAATAATAGTTGCGATTAAGAATGACATCAATGATAAGGATCGGGCTTAGAGATTAATGCTGTAGACAAACCATCATTGACATTAGTTGCTGAGGAGAATGTTGATGGTGTTGTTTCTTTTGCCACACTCGCTCATGAAAGTAATAAGCCAAGGTATTGATTGTTGGCTCGATCATTGCCATGGTGCTACCAATAAGAATATTTCCCGTTAATAAATACACCACTGTAAAAGCGACACTAAAATGCAATATAGCGAAACTGATTGTCTTTTTACTTGGCGAAGAATATTGGGTTTGAACAAGCTTTTTGGTTTGCCATACTTTTTCATGGAAGTAAAAAGCAGCGGTATTAACCATAGGTTCGATTAAAGCAATCAAGCCACCGATTAAAAGATTACCCGTTAATAGAAATGCCAAGCTAAAAGCAACGCTAAAATGGATGATGGCAAAACTGAGGGTTTTCTTCATAAGGGTAATCTCATTAATTTGATGTAATGAGTATTACAAAAATAGATTAAGAGGTAAATCTAGTGTTTTATATTTCACTAATAGGTAGAAGCTATTATTTGTAGGTATGTTTAGATGAGGAGATTAAAAGTGGTAATGCAAAGAGTAATAAAAAACCGACGCCAAAGCGTCGGTTTTTATTGTTAGATCGTAGTTAATACTTATAGCGCAGCAATCGTTGCTTTCTGCTCTGTCAGTTTAACCAATGTCTCTTCATAACCCGCTAGCTTTTCACGCTCTTTAGTGATCACGATTTCAGGTGCTTTAGCAACGAAACCTTCGTTACTTAGCTTGCCAGAAGTGCGTTTGATTTCGCCTTCCATTTTCGCGATTTCTTTGTCTAAACGTGCCAGTTCAGCATCTTTATCGATCAAACCCGCCATTGGGATCATCAATTCAGATTTACCCACAAGTGCTGTTGCACAAGCAGGTGTTGCTTCACCGTCAGCCAATACTTTCACTTCTTCTAGTTTTGCTAGAGATTTCAGTACTGTCAGGTTTGCTTCAACGCGTGCAGTATCAGCAGCGTCAGCGACTTTTAGCATGACTGATAATGGCTTGCTTGGTGCGATATCGTATTCTGCACGTAGGTTACGAATACTAGTGATAAACGCTTTAACAAACTCAATGTCAGTGATCGCTGCTTGATCAAATTGCGCTTCATCAAACTGAGGCAATGCCTGAGTCATAATAGTTTCACCTTCAACACCGTCAACTAGCGGCTTAACGCTCTGCCAGATTGATTCAGTAATGTAAGGTAATACAGGGTGCGCAAGACGTAATGTCTTTTCTAATACTGTAATTAATGTATGACGTGTTGCACGTTGTTGTGCTTCAGTGCCTTTCCATAGAACAGGTTTAGTTAGCTCTAGGTACCAGTCACAGAATTGGTTCCAGATGAACTCATAAAGTACACCCGCAGCCATATCTAGACGGAAGTTATCGATGTGGGCATTGAACTCTTTTGCCGCTAGTTGGAATTGTGATTCAATCCACTTATCAGCCAGTGAGTATTCAAGCTCGCTACCTGCTGCAAAACCACAATCTTGATCTTCTGTATTCATTAGTACGTAACGACTTGCGTTCCATAGCTTGTTACAGAAGTTACGGTAACCTTCAAGACGCTTCATATCCCAGTTGATGTCACGACCAGTAGAGGCCATCGCAGCAAGAGTGAAACGTAGCGCATCGGTACCGTAAGGTTCAATACCGTTCTCAAATGTCTTACGGGTCGCTTTTTCAATCTTAGCTGCAAGTTGTGGTTGCATCATGTTGCCACAACGCTTCTCAACTAGAGACTCAAGATCAATACCGTCGATCATGTCGATAGGGTCGATTACGTTACCCTTAGACTTAGACATTTTATCGCCGTTTTCGTCACGGATAAGACCGGTTACGTAAACAGTTTTAAACGGTACTTGTGCTTTGCCGTCTTCATCTTTACAGAAGTGCATGGTCATCATGATCATACGCGCAACCCAGAAGAAGATGATATCAAAACCGGTTACCAACACATCAGATGGGTGGAAGGTTTGAAGATCAGCGGTGTTTTCTGGCCAGCCTTGCGTACCAAATGTCCATAGTGCTGAAGAGAACCATGTATCAAGTACGTCGTTGTCTTGGTTTAGAACTACAACAGGTGCTAGGTTATGCTTTTCGCGTACTTCTGCTTCGTTACGGCCAACGTAAACATTACCATCGTTGTCGTACCAAGCTGGAATACGGTGACCCCACCAAAGTTGACGTGAAATACACCAGTCTTGAATATCACGCATCCAAGCGAAGTACATGTTTTCGTATTGCTTAGGAACGAACTGAATATCGCCGTTCTCAACCGCTTCAACAGCAGGTTTTGCTAGCGGCGCTGCACGAACGTACCATTGGTCAGTTAGCATTGGTTCAATAACCACGCCACCACGATCACCATAAGGAATGGTTAGATCATGATCTTTAATTTCTTCTAGTAAGCCTAGCTCGTCAAATTCAGCAACGATAGCTTTACGGGCTGCAAAACGCTCCATACCTTGGTATTTCGCTGGTAGCTCGGTGCTGTATGCTTCACTTGGTTCGCCATTGGTAGTGAATACTTCTGCAGCATCACGAATATCAGCATTGAAGGTTAGGATGTTGATCATCGGTAGGCTATGACGCTTACCTACTTCGTAGTCATTGAAATCGTGAGCAGGAGTGATTTTCACACAACCCGTACCTTTATCCATGTCTGCGTGCTCATCACCTACGATAGGAATGCGACGGCCAACGATAGGTAGAATGATTTCTTTACCGATCAGATCTTTGTAACGTGGATCTTCAGGGTTAACAGCAACACCAGTATCACCCAGCATTGTTTCTGGGCGCGTTGTTGCTACCACAATGTAGTCTTTACCATCGGCTGTTTGTACGCCATCAGCAAGAGGGTAACGGAAGTGCCACATGTGGCCTTTTTTATCTTTGTTTTCAACTTCTAGATCTGAGATCGCTGTGTGTAGCTTAGGATCCCAGTTAACTAGACGCTTACCGCGGTAAAGAAGATCTTCTTGGTATAGACGAACGAAAACTTCTTGAACTGCATTGGATAGACCGTCATCCATCGTGAAGCGCTCACGATCCCAGTCTACTGATGCGCCAAGACGACGAAGCTGTTTGGTGATCGTGCCACCAGATTCGTTTTTCCATTCCCAGATCTTATCGATGAAAGCATCACGACCGTAGTCATGTTTAGTTTTGCCTTCTTCAGCAGCGATCTTACGCTCCACAACCATTTGGGTAGCAATACCTGCGTGGTCAGTACCAACCTGCCATAGGGTGTTTTTACCTTTCATACGCTCACAACGAATCAAGGTATCCATAATGGTATCTTGGAACGCGTGGCCCATGTGTAGGCTACCTGTGACGTTTGGTGGCGGGATCATAATGCTGTAAGCATCTTTAGATGTATCACCATGAGGCTTAAAGTAGCCAGCCTCTTCCCAGCGCTGATATAGCGCTTGTTCAATTGATTGTGGGTTGTATGTCTTTTCCATAGCGCTCTTAGAAGGATTCTATGTGGAATTAAGGCGTCTCAGTAACAGCATTGGCAGTCGTAATTTGAATGCCAGCAAGGCGATAGGCCTTGTAACGTTCACGTGCCTGCTGTTTGAGCGTTTCATCGCAAGGGACAAAGTCTACCACTTGTGCAAAGCTAACCGCAAAATTTGCGACAATTTCGGCTAAATTAATTAATACTGCTCGGTGTCCGCTATAGCGTAAACCGGGCCAACCAATTTCAACCGGCGATCCGCCTCTTGGTCCTTCACCAATTAAATTGTGTGGAACAAAGCTGTCAGGATCTTGTTGCCATAGATATTCATCTATTTGTTCTGCTTGTTGTTTGTTTGCTGCAAGTAAATAAACCCGTAATCCTTGACGGTAACTCATGGCTGCGCAACGACAAGCAAAATGCCACTGAAAATCGCTATCAGCACCATCTTGATTATCATCTAATATATAAAACGTAGCATGAGTCATAAATTAATGTCCTAAAAGAAAAGGGCCAATGGCCCTTTTCTGAGTGTCTTATTCGACAATCTCTTGGCCTGCTCGATTGAGAAGGAATTGGACCAGCAATGGCACTGGACGTCCAGTTGACCCTTTCGCTGCACCACCTTTCCAAGCAGTACCAGCAATATCTAGGTGAGCCCAATTATACTTCTTAGTAAAGCGTGATAAGAAGCAAGCTGCAGTGATCGTACCTGCACCCGGTGTACCTAGGTTAGCCATATCTGCAAATGGACTTGCAATTTGCTCTTGGTACTCATCACTCATCGGTAAGCGCCAAGCGCGATCGCCCGATTGCTCTGATGCATTAATTAACTCATGTGCTAATGGATTATGGTTACCCATTAAACCACTAATATGATGGCCAAGTGCCACCACACATGCTCCTGTTAATGTAGCAATATCAACCACACACTCAGGGTCAAAACGCTCAACATAAGTTAATGCATCACATAACACTAAACGGCCTTCAGCATCAGTATTTAACACTTCAACTGTTTGACCTGACATGGTGGTTAAAATATCACCCGGACGGTAAGCACCGCCACCTGGCATATTTTCACAGCCTGCTAAAATACCCACGACATTGATTGGTAGGTTTAATTTAGCCAGTGCTTTCATGGTACCAAACACGGAAGCTGCACCACACATGTCATACTTCATTTCGTCCATTTGCGCACCAGGCTTGATAGAAATACCGCCTGAGTCAAATGTTAAGCCTTTACCTACCAATACAATTGGTTTGGTATCTGGATCTGGGTGACCTTTATATTCAATCACCGACATCATGGCTTCATTTTTAGAACCTTGGCCAACAGCAAGGTATGAGGTCATACCTAAGGTTGCCATTTCTTGTTCACCAATAATTTTAGTACTTACTGTTTCAAAATCATCGGCTAAACGACGTGCCTGTGAGGCTAAATAAGCAGGGTTTGCCACGTTAGGCGGCATATTACCAAGGTCTTTACTAGCTTTAACGCCAGAAGAAATAGCAAGACCATGAGCAATAGCGCGTTCGCCTAAAGACAGTTCGCGACGTGTTGGTACATTAAAAACTAATTTGCGTAGTGGACGGCGCGTCTCTGGCTTGTTACTTTTAAATTGATTAAAAGTGTAAAGGCTATCTTTGGTGGTTTCTACTGCTTGACGTACTTTCCAGTAGGTATCACGACCTTTAACGTGCAGTTCAGTAAGGAAACATACTGCTTCCATTGAACCGGTTTCATTAAGGGTGCTAATGGTTTTTTTGATGATTTGCTTATACTGGCGTTCATCAAGCTCACGTTCTTTACCACAACCAACAAGTAGTACACGTTCTGACAATACGTTTGGAACATGATGTAATAGCAACATCTGTCCTGGTTTTCCTTCAAGATCACCACGACGTAGTAATGAGCTAATATAGCCATCACTTATTTTGTCTAACTGTTCCGCGATTGGAGAGAGGCGACGTGGCTCAAATACGCCCACGACAATACACGCACTGCGCTGTTTTTCGGGGCTACCGCTTTTGACACTGAACTCCATGCGTACTCCTAACATCCTATAAAGACAATTAACGCTAAATGTTAGATAATACCACACTTGCTTGCTCTGCCGAGATTTCGGTATAGGCTTAAAGCGCGGACTTACATTCAGCCGAAAGATAAAAAAATAACTAATTTAACCAAAAACTATAGTGATTCCATCAAAAAAACAAGTTTTCTATGGGAATATAACGCGTGATTATTGTTAGGTATTTGACGAGAGAGACAGTAAAAAGCCAATTAGCAGTCCTTTTTGTGCTTTTTCTTGTTTTTATTAGCCAAAAATTCATTCGCATTTTAGCACAAGCGACGGATGGTTCGATCCCAAGTGATCTCATTGTGACTTTAATGGGACTCTCTATTCCAGCAATGGCGTTGCTGATGTTACCACTGAGTTTATATATTGGCATTTTGCTTACATTTGGCCGTTTGTACGCTGAAAGTGAAATTACGGTAATGAGCGCTACCGGCATGGGGAATAAATTTCTTATTCGTGCCGCCTTAGCGTTAGCCTTGATTACCGGCTCGATCGCAACAGCCAATTCATTGTGGGTTGCACCGTGGGCACAATATAAAATTGAACAAATTACCGAACAAGCTAAAGCCGATCCGGGTTTAAATATGCTGGTTAAAGGGACGTTTCAGATGACACCTAATGGTTCTGGCGTAGTGTTCGTTAATGATATTACCGATAAAGGCTCAAAGCTGCACAATGTCTTTGTTGCTCAATTAAGAGCGCAAGATACGTTGCAACCTAGCGTTATGGTGGCAAAGCGTGGTTTTGTGACAGAGCAACCCGATGGTCGTCAAATGTTGGATTTACAGCAAGGTACCCGTTATGAAGGTGTACCGACGCAGCTTAATTATGGCATCACTCAATTTGATGATTATCAAGCGTTAATTGGTCAGCGTAAAGTGAAGCAAGGCGACCGTGATTGGGAAGCAAAAACTACTGCTGAATTATTAAAAGATCCAACTAAAGCGGCGACGGCAGAGCTTCAATGGCGATTATCGCTAATTCTATGTATTCCGTTATTAGTGATGATTGTGGTGCCATTGTCTGCGGTTAATCCGCGTCAAGGACGGTTTGCAAAATTAGCACCTGCAGTATTGATTTACTTAGCTTATTTCTTAGCAATATCATCAGCAAAATCTGCGATTGAAGATGGTTTCATTCCGGGGTGGGTAGGAATGTGGCCGATTAATATTGGTGCGTTATTGATCGCCATTGGTTTAAATTGCTGGGATAGTTTACCGGTTCGACGCCTCAAAGATAAATTACGGAGACGCGGTTAATGTTTAAAATTCTCGACTGGTATATTGGCCGAACTATTATCGCGACATCGGCATTAACCTTATCAACGTTAGTGGGTTTATCTGCCATCATTAAATATGTTGAGCAGTTACGTAAAGTGGGTCAAGGCAGTTATGACTTACTAAAAGCATTGTATTTTGTGTTGTTATCGATGCCACAAGATATTGTGACATTCTTTCCGATGGCGGTATTACTTGGCGCATTAATTGGTTTAGGGATGTTAGCCTCAAGCTCTGAGCTGGTGGTAATGCAAGCTGCGGGATTTTCGAAGTTAGATATAGGTTTATCAACCTTAAAAACCGCGGTGCCATTAATGATCATTGTGACCTTATTAGGCCAATGGGGTGCACCACAAGCACAAAAAGCTGCGCGTGAGCTGCGAGCATTATGGATCAGTGGTGGCAGTATGCTATCGGTTCAAAGTGGTGTGTGGGCTAAAGATGATAATGACTTTATTTATCTCGGCCGTGTGCATGATAAAAATCAAATTGATGTGGTTAATATTTGGCAATTTAATAGTCAAGATAAACTGCTTGATGTGTTATCAGCCAAGACAGCCAGTTATGACGCTCAAAAAGGCTGGACGATGCATAATGTGACTGTGACTGATATGACCAATAAGGCTCAGATCAGCAACACCCATTATGAGACTAAAAAATGGCAAACTACGTTAACGCCCGATAAATTAGCGGTAGTAACCGTGAAACCTGAAGAATTATCGTTATCTGGGTTATATGACTATGTCGGTTATTTAAAGGAATCTAAGCAAGATGCTATGCGTTATGAATTGGCATTTTGGCGTAAAGCATTACAACCTGTTTCCATCGCAGTAATGATGCTATTGGCATTATCATTTGTGTTTGGCCCATTGCGCTCTGTGACCATGGGAGCGCGAGTATTATCTGGGGTAATTTTTGGTTTTGCTTTCTATATTTCAAATGAAGTCTTTGGACCGATGAGTTTGGTATATAACTTACCACCGTTTATCGGCGCACTTGCGCCAAGTCTGGTGTTTTTAGCGATAACCATCTACTTACTCAGACGTAAATTATAACGATAAAAAGGGAGCCTGATGGCTCCTTTTTTATTGGCTGTTGTCTTAAATGATAGCGTATTATTTGACGTTATCTGTCACGACCATTTCACATTCAGCCATAATATCTTGCATTGAGCGACGCTGACTATTAAATGCCAGTAAGTTACCTAAACCAAAAGCAGAGGTAGCAATACGAATCAATGCTTGAGTGATTTTAATGTGTGAACCATCTTGGTTTTGAAGTTTGAGTTTCCATGCTCGCATGCCTAATGTTTGCCCTGCTTGAGTCCAGAAATAGCCATAAAAACCAATAATAATCATAGCAAGATAAGCACTATATAACATGCTGGCGGTGGGATCTGACATCAAATAGTCACTGGCATCTTGGTAGTTACCTAATGTAAGCACACCAATATAAAGTAGTGCTGCCACGATCGCCATCGCTAGCGCACCTGCAACCATTAAAATAGCCACGATGATCAACATATCGTAGAACCAAGCGCCTAAACGACGAAATAAGCTAGGGTATTGGTGTGAAGGGACAATATGCTTTGGCTTGATTTTCTTCATGATGGTTCCAGTATCAATGATGGATGAACAAATCCTTATGATCGGCAGTGTAGCAGTAAACGAAATACGAATGAATGCACTAAATTGCTACAAAATATATTCAGTGCTGTATTAGCGATGGTTTGATTAGCAGCAATACAATCAATCTAGTTTAAAAAACCAACGGTCTGGTATTTATATTATAAAAATTCTAGCTAATTGCTTGCGCATCAACACGATATACGTATAATAGCCACCATAAGCCCGAGTGGTGAAATTGGTATACACGACGGATTCAAAATCCGTTTCCTTCGGGAGTGACGGTTCAAGTCCGTCCTCGGGCACCAAATTTCAGAGAAAAGCCTCAATCGTAAGATTGGGGCTTTTTTTGTGCCTCATTGTCATTCTAAATTTCTTAAGTTCGCTTTTCACCTTGTCATCAATCAAAGGAAAGCGGGTTTAAGTCCCCCTTTAAAAAAGCCCCACCAGAATGTTGAGGCTCAGATCTTATTTGTTGTTATTAAAATACTGAATAAGGGACGATTACTTGTAGACGAACATCTGTTTCATCTCTACCTACGGTGGCTGATTTAATTTCGTCACGGGTTAACCACGTGCTATGTAACTGCACCACACTGCCTTTTAAAGTGCCTTGTTGAAGGGTATAGCCAACAGTACCATTTACTGCTGCTTCACTGCTGTAGCCGACTTTATTGCTGTTCATTCCTGAGCCGTAACCTACACCCATATAGTAGTTCCAGCCATTACCTGCATTAAAAGATAATCGGTTATACATTGATACTTCACCAGATTGGTTCCAATCTGATAACGCATCCCAAAATTGTGACCAATTGCCGTTATTCATGGCGTAGGTATAAATAGTACGTGGCACAATTTCAGTATCATTATTACTGTTGGCATAACGCAGTTGAGATAGCCAACCCCATTGACCATGATTGATATGTAACGATAGCCCAGACATATAACCTAAACCGTTATATTTAACCTTGTCGTTAACGCCATAAAAATCAGCCGCGAGTTGAGTATTAGGGTTTAGTTGATAACGGGCATAGAGTTTATAAGAGGTTGGATTCACGCTACGGCTGGTGCCGCTATAACGAACATCCATTGCTTGACCAATACCGAGATTATAAGAAAAATCTCCTACAGTGTTTTCATAACCTAATGAATGTAAATAGTTCCACTGCGTATTTGCCCAACCAACATAATCATTTTCACTTAATAACCATGGTGCAGTGTATTTATCAGCCCAGAAGTAAGTTAGTTTACCACCACCAACATGCGTATTAAGTTCTAAGCCACGGTAAGTACCGGGTACAAATGACCACACATTACCAACGGTGCCATTACCTGTGGATTGAATTAAACCGACTTTACCGCTAAAGAGATCATGGTATTTAAATTTAATCGCGGCTGTATAAAGTTTTAGATGAGGACCATTACCTGCGCCCCAATCTTGGTTATGTGAAAATGAAATCTCATTGGATAAATACTGGTCATTATTATTTTGAATACTGTTGTTATAGACATCTCCAGCTAAATAACCAGCAACATCGACCCCAATAAAATTGTTATAGTAACCAGAATTTAAATCGACAATGGCATTGTAAGCGGAATAATTTAATCGACTATGGTAATTAGAGTCAGCATGAGCATTATTGCTACGAACGCGAGTATCACTGATAAATTTAGTCGTAAGTGATGAGCCGTTAATAAAGCCATTAGCCGTTGTTGTTTGTGCCATTGCTAATGGTGATAACGTTAACGCACTGATGATTGTTAGAGTGAGTAATGATTTTTGGGGTAGCAAGCAATTGTTCATGTGATTTCTCATTATTATTCTTATTGTTAAATCGTTACCCATTAATGGGTGGTATTTATATTGGCGCTAATAATGGAAGCAGCTGAAAATGAAAGCTATATTGAAGAGCGGAATTTTATGTTGTTGTTTTCTAAGTTGAATGTTGTAGCTATTGTGTCATCCGTTTATTGATATTACTTACGCCTTGGTTTGTTACTATTGGAAGGCACTGAATATAGGAACAATATGGCAAGCGCTTAGTTTTACCTTATTGTTTTTTAAGGAAAATATTTTAGTTGTTGTCGATGGTGGTTAGTGTAGCGGTGTTATACCTAATGTGCTGGTTTAGAAATAACCACCTATCAATACTTGTTAAATATTTTCAGCTAGCGATAATGCGATATTATAAGCAGGTATATTTCCAGTTACGGACAAATGTAGGTGTAATGAAGATTCCTCCACGGTTACAACCTTTGGTTGAAGATGGTCTTATTGATGACGTTTTATCTCAGCTGATGAGCGGTAAAGAAGCCTCTGTGTATGTTGTTCGCAGTGGTGGTAAAATTTGTTGCGCCAAGGTCTATAAAGAAATTGACCAGCGTAGTTTTAAAAAGGCAGTGACCTACCGTGAAGGGCGTAAGGTACGTAATAGTCGTCGTGCACGTGCCATGGAAAAAGGCTCTAAATTTGGCCGTGATGAACAAGAAAAAGTATGGCAACAAGCAGAAGTTGATGCGTTATCATTATTGCTAAAAGCGAATGTGCGTGCCCCGATTCCTTATGGTTGTTTTGATGGGGTGTTATTGATGGAGTTAATTACAGATGCCGACGGTGCTGTTGCTCCACGTTTAAATGATATCACGCTAACCAAAGAACAAGCCTTACGCGATCATGGGTTAATGATCACTTATATCAAGCGCATGTTATGCATTGGTCTTATTCATGGTGATTTATCAGAATTTAATGTGCTGGTGGATGGTCAAGGTCCAGTAATTATTGATTTACCCCAAGCAGTAGATGCTTCTGCAAATAATAACGCTAAATGGATGTTTGAGCGTGATGTAAATAACATGGCTAATTATTATGGTCGTTATGCGCCACAAGTACTTGAAACCCAATATGGCAAAGAAATGTGGGCATTATTTCAAGCAGGTACGCTAACCCCTGAGACTGAATTAACCGGGGTATTTATTGAAACCGAGGTTGATGCTGATATAGATGGTTTAATGGCAGAAATTAATGCTGTTATGGCTGAGGCAGAATTACGTCGAGCACGTTTCATGGATGAAATGCATGAACAAGAAAGTGAGTAATCGCTTTCGTTTTTTAGCTTGATATAGAAAGGGTAAAGATAAAAGCCTCAATATAGTTGAGGCTTTTTTGTAACTGTTATTTGGCAAATGAATAGTGGGCAATAACAGCTTTAGCCTGACCGTTACTATTAACCGCAGCAATGCCTATTCCCAATGCATTAAACTTCATTGGCTGAAATTTTTGGCCATAATTGGTCATAAACTGGGTTAGTTTTTGAGGATCAGATTGCGCTAATAAGGTGATATGGGGTTCAAAATTAGTAAAGACATTAGGACTACCATAGCGTTGGAATGCAGCTAGTTTTTCAGGGTAGTGACTTACCCAAGCGGGCGCTTTTTGAACCATGCTACGTAGTGGAGAGACAGTAATGGCTGCGGTATCTGCTAAGCGTTGCAGCTCACGGGTATTACTTATTTCGAGCATCAACCAGTCTCCTTTGGTGCGCTCAATATGTTCAAGTGTTAATGGAAATTGATGCCATTGGCTTGCTAGTTGTTGGGCTTGTTGCTTAAGTAACTTGAGATTTGAGGTTGAATATTGTGATAAATAGAGCGTGATATGAGGTAAATAACCTTGACTGTAAAGAGAAGATAACTGTTGTTGTTTAAGTTGGTTGCTAATGGTTGACACTGTTTTATCAACATTGTGGCTTGGGATTAAAAACAGGTTATAACTGGTTGTTGAGGAAGAAGAGGGGCTTGCCAGTGCGACTTGACTGATACTGATCAAAGCCAGTGTTAACATGCATTTTTTAAGCATTTGGGAATTCCTAAAAAAGTAATCAATAAGATATTGTATTCCTTTTAGGTATGTTGTTTTGTGGTGGCGCTAACAACATTCAGTGTTAAATAACGTTGATTGAAGATTGTTTAAGTGATTTTATCAATGTGATGGTGAATATTTTTTCATGGTTGGCTTTGTCTGGTTTTACAGGCGATAACGACTTATTTCATTAATGATGGATATTTTCACCGTAAATGCTAATCAAGACCCTAAGCCACTATTAGGTTGCATTGAATACAGTATTGCTGTGGTATCTATCAAACACTATATCCCTACTTTATATAGTGATTTGTCGTGGTTTCCATAACAATAGCTTTAAAGGCAGCATTAGTGATGACTTTAGTTGGTAAGGTAATAAAAACTAATGTAATTGTCATACAAAAAGCAATTATTATGATATATGAGCATATCCAACATGCATTTAATGCACTTAATTAATAGTATTTTTACTTTTAGACTTTGGGTTACTGTTGGTTAACTCAAAAGTATAATAATGAATAGATCAGAACTCTTTACCCCAATGAAAATTGGTAGCGTAACTATTAAAAACCGAATTGTAATGGAACCAATGGGTCTAATGGGACTTGCTGGCCGTGAAGGCGAATTTAATCAACGCGCTGCTGATTATTTTGTTGAAAGAGCGAAGGGCGGTGTTGGTCTGATTATTACGGGCTTTACTAAGGTAGAAAATGAAATTGAACGCATGAAAATGCCGACATTTACCTGTGTAACTCATAATCCTACTGCTTTTGAAAATTCATGTTATGAAATGATTGAGCGCGTGCATTCTTATGGCGCAAAAATCTTCTTACAAGTGTCTGCGGGTCTTGGTCGCGTCGCAAAACCGACACTGCTTGAAACTCAGCCGGTCGCACCAACAGAAGTACCTAACTATTGGCAACCTGATGTGATGTGTCGTGCCTTAACCACAGAAGAAGTGGAACGCATTATTTCTCGTTTTGAGGAAGCGGCAGCGATTGCTAAAAAAGTTGGTTTTGATGGTATTGAACTGCATGCAGTGCACGAAGGTTATTTAGCCGATCAATTTACTATGTCAGTGTTTAACAAAGATCGTAGCGACCGTTTTAACGGTGATCTTGAACAACGTGCGACTTTCCCAATTGAAATTCTTAAAGCGATTCGTCGTGGTGCGGGTGAAAACTATCCAGTAACCGTACGTTACAGTATTCGTTCATTTATTAAAGAATTGGGTAAAGGCGGTATTAATATCGCAGCTAAAGAATCTGGACGTGATACTGAAGAAGGACTTGAGTTAGCTAAGATCCTTGAAAAAGCGGGTTATGATGGCTTTAATGCCGATACTGGCTCTTATGATGCATGGTATTGGGCGCACCCACCGCTATACGCGAAAGATGGCCTATACCTACCATTTGTTAAACAACTTAAAGATGTTGTTAATGTGCCTATCATCATGGGCGGTAAGATGGGTGATCCTCAACTTGCTCAAGACTCGATTAAAAATGGTTCAATTGACTTTGTTGGTTTAGCGCGTCCGTTATTGACTGATCCTGAGTGGCCAAATAAGGTCATGAAAAATCGTGAAGAGCAAATTCGTCCATGTATCGGTTGTCACGATGGCTGTTTACAACGTATTTTCAACCATAAGCCAATTTCATGTTCAGTGAATCCTGCTTGTGGTCGTGAAAAGATCTATAACATTGAAAAAGCATTAGAACCTAAGCGTGTAATTGTTATCGGTGGTGGTATTGCGGGTCTTGAAAGTGCTCGAGTAGCAAAACTTGCTGGTCATGAAGTGAAGCTATTTGAAAAATCAGATCAAATTGGTGGTCATATTTATGAAGCTGCTGCACCTGATTTCAAAAAAGCGGATGAGAAATTGCTTGATTGGTATCGTGTTGAGCTAGAGCGCCTTGCTGTACCAATGTATTTAAATACTGCTATTGATAAAGACTCAAAAGAGTTAGATGACGCGCAAGCAGTGATTATTGCAACAGGTTCAGTGCCAGTACGTTTACGTAATATTGAAGGTATTGATGAACCACAGATTTGCAGCGCCGATGATATTTTATTAGCTAAAAAGCCAGTTGGCGATGACGTGGTTATTATTGGTGGCGGTTTAGTGGGTTGTGAAGTTGCACTATGGCTTAAGAATCAAGGTAAGCAAGTAACAGTGGTTGAGTACCTGTCTAAAGTGATGGATGGTGGTGCTGATACTAACTGGGCTAACAAATCAATGCTGCTTGATTTGATGGAAGAAGCGCAAGTTAACATTATGACCAGCAGTAAGTTTGTTGGTTATAAGAATGGCCATGCGCATATCGAAACAGCGAATGGCATTGAGCAGATTGTAGCTGATAACGTTTGTATTGCTGTGGGTTACTCCAGCGTTAACGATCTTCATGACGAGATTTTAAGTCGTGGTAAAGATACTTACCTCATTGGTGATGCACGTAAAGTGTCTAATATTATGAATGCGGTTTGGGATGCTTACGAAGTCGCACGTAATATTTAATTAGCGCCAATAAACTAAATAGTAAGGCACACTCATCTGAGTGTGCCTTTTTTTGATCTGTTGTTAGTGAAGATCGCGTCGAGGTTTTAGGATTGAGATGTGAGATGTGGGATGTGAGATGTGAGATGCGAGGTTAGAGTGTAGTGGTTAGAGTGTAGTGGTTAGAGTGTAGTGGTTAGAGGTTTCGAGGGACTCGCTCGATACATCCTGACAATTTGAGCTGGGAGTAGATGAATATGATGCTTATTATTTTGAAAATATCGCTCCCCAATAATGAGCAGAGCCACACGCCGCCATATAAATTATAGATGTAGGATATTGGGCTATAAATGCGACCATTTAAGCTTGAGACATGTTTTGATTAGACTTTAATTTTCCATGTTGATTAAACAATGCAACTTGAAAAACGTTTTTAGCGAGATCAATACAAATAGTGCTAGGCTTATTCATGGTGTGGGCTCCTTTTTGGTTGACGCTATAACTGTAGCTGACAATGTCAGTAAGGTGGGGAGTCCATACCACTGAGGAAGAGCTGTTACACAGAATTATTTACAGGATCTAAAAAAGGCATGCTATTACTAGCATGCCCTAATATGACTTATGTCGATCGTATTGATTACTGCTTGATCACTTTCACTTTGTAAACACCATCAACGTTGTAAACACCGTGAATGTCAGTTTCAAAGCCAGGGAAGTGATTACCAATTTCGCATAGCATTTCAAGGAAATCTAATACAGGGCGAGATTGCTCAGTCACCATTTCGCCAGGAAGCACAACAGGCACGCCTGGAGGATAAGGAAGGATCATATTGGCACTGATTTCATTGACCATTTCTGATAATGGAATCTCACGAACCTCACCACGTAGCTCTTGTTGCCATGCATCATGTGGTGTCATCTTCATTTCTGGTAACACATCAAATGCTTTGTACATAAGCTCGGGTAATTGGAATTTCACGGTTAAATCGTGAATACCTTGTGCAAGATCTTGTACACGCATATTAGCGTAGAATTGAGGATCTTCTTGGTATAGTGCTGGCAAGAATGACTTGATAGTCATGTTACGATCATAGCCACGTTTGAACTCAGTTAATGCGCGTAATAGCTGCATTGCTTTTGGTTTATCAATACCAATTGAGAACAAGAATAATAAGCTGTATGGACCGGTTTTTTCAACTACGATACCGTGTTGGTCAAGGAACTTAGCTACGATAGAAGCCGGAATACCTGTTGTAG
The DNA here is from genome assembly GCF_900185625.1 of Photobacterium andalusiense. Lineage (GTDB taxonomy): Bacteria > Pseudomonadota > Gammaproteobacteria > Enterobacterales > Vibrionaceae > Photobacterium > Photobacterium aquimaris. Next base: position 8,883 of record NZ_FYAJ01000009.1, on the reverse strand, counting down.
ATAGTTCGCCCTCTTCGTTCATTCCTGGTGTAAGTAGGGTGATCTTGATTGGATCAAGGAACATATGATCTTCATCGATATTCTTGAAACCATGCCATTTATCATTAGGGTTTAGGTTCCAACATTCCGTTGTTTCAATGTTTTCTGGTTGCCAAACATCAAAGAACCAACCGTCACATTCAGAACGTAGTTTTTTAATTTCTTTACGGAAACGAATTGCGCGGTCGATTGAGTCTTGAATTAAACGACGACCAGCATTGCCATGCATCATAGCAGCAGAAATTTCAGCAGACGCCACAATACCGTATTGTGGTGATGTTGAAGTGTGCATCATGAATGCTTCGTTAAAAGACTCTTCTTCAAGCTCACCTTTAACATGAATCATTGAAGCTTGTGAGAATGCAGCCAGTAATTTATGGGTTGATTGTGTTTCATAGAACACTTTACCCGGCATAGCTTCACCACTCATACCACATTTACCTTCGTAAATAGGGTTAAAGTTAGTGTAAGGCACCCAAGCACTATCAAAGTGGATAAACTTAGTATCCAGTGACTCTTTAATAAATTGGGTATTGTAGAATAAACCATCGTAAGTTGAGTTAGTGACTACCGCATAACCTGGTTTAGTTGCACCTGGAGTATTTGCTACTTTTTCTGCAATGACTTCACGGCTAAATTCACTCTTAGGAATACCACCTAAAATACCGTAAGCGTTACGTGTTGGACGAAAGTAAATAGGCACAACATCGGTCATCATCATCATGTGAGTTAATGATTTATGACAGTTACGGTCAACCAATACTGTGCTGCCAGCAGGAGCTGAGAACATACCAACAATTTTGTTTGCAGTTGAAGTACCGTTAGTCACAATGTAAGAACGATCAGCGTTAAATGTACGCGCAATGTATTCTTCGGCTTCTTTGTGAGGACCTGAGTGATCCAACAATGAGCCAAGTTCAGGCATTGAGATTGAAATATCTGCTTTAAAGGTATTTGCACCGTAGAAATCGTAGAAAATGCTACCTACAGGGCTTTTGTTAAATGCAGTACCTGACATGTGACCCGGAGTACAGAACGTATACTTAGCTTCATCAACGTAGTTAAATAATGCTTTTGTTAGCGGTGGTAAAATACTGTCTTTGTAATCTTCAGTCGCTTGCTCAATTTTATGTGCAATATCAGAAGCACTACCAAGGCAATATTCAAAGAAATAAATATTTAAACGAAGATCAGCTAAATTAATATCTAAAGTAGAATGTTCATTAGCAAATGCATATAACGGTAATTTCTCGTTAATTTGGTTAATTTGTTGGCACAAGTCTAATGAGTAAGTATCCCAGTCAAAAATCACACCACTAATACGTGGGTTCATTTCAAGCAGCTTCATTAAATCCTTTTCATCAACAGGATACACAACTTTGTAGCCACGTGTTGCTAATGCTTGTTCTAATTCTTGAACTGGGTATTTTTTGAAGAATACGCCTAAGTTATTTAAGATTGCTATAGTATTCATTATTGAATATCTCCAGGGTGAACAAAGGCGCACCACTCCAATTTGGGAGGTGTAACGTGCGCCTTGATAATATTATTAGGGAGTAAACTTAGTGAGATTGCGCCACTTTATTCGCTTGTTCTTGTTGTTCTAGTTGTAAGTGTTGACGGAAGCCAAGCTTACGAGCGTAGAACATGAAGATAGCTAGCGAAACAACGAAAGTTGCGGCTAATGCTGATGGATCTGCACCAATAAGTGCGATGAAACAGAAGATACATGCAACACCTGCAAACAACATCACAAACACATTGCGAGTTGTCATACCTTCGTAACGAATTAAGTTAACAGCTGAGTAGAAGTAAGGCAGCATAGTTAATAGCACTGCGTCAGATGTTAGGATGTCAAATAGGTTTGAAGCATGACTATCACTAGAGCTAAAGATAGTGATTGCAATCATCAGGATAGTCATCATTACAGATGCTAAAACTAAACCTTTTTTAGCGACGCCATTTTTATCAGTTTCACCAAAAACAGCAGGGAAGTTGCCATCATTAGCTGCACGTTTGCCTGCCTCACCTACTAACATCATCCAAGAACCTAGAGATGTAAAGCACGCTAAAGCGGTAAATGCTGCAACAAATGGAGCTGTCCAAGCACCAAAGATAGCAGTTGTTGCAAGTGCAAATGGTGCACCAGAAGCTGCTACTTCAGAAGCTGGGAACATACCAGCAATAACTTGAGTTGATAGAATATAAATAACACCAGCAATAACGGTTCCAAGTAACGTAGCTAATGGCACTGTTTTCTTAGGATTTTTAACCATACCAGATGATACTGCTGCTGATTCAACACCAACAAATGACCAAAGGGTGATTAGAACCGCGCTAACAATAGCGTGTGAGTTTGAGCTATGTGAAGTATTCCAGTTTTGCATGTAAGTTGTCGCATCAAAATGCCCCCAACCAACCACTGCAGTACCAACGATAGGAACAAGAATAAGTACTAAGCCTAATGTACATAGACGACTTACCCATGAACCACCTAATAAGTTAATAATGGTGAAAATCCAAACTGAGGCAATAGTTGCGATTGCCGCTGGAATAGTGTTGTTCAAAATTGGGAAGAACACAGAAAGGTACGATACCCCAGTGATAGCGATAGCAAGATTACCAATCCAGTTAGCATGGTAATAAAGCACACCTGTTTGGAAGCCAAAAGCAGGCGAAACTTCACCAGCATAGGCAATTGGACCACCTTCTTGAGGGTTATTCGTTGCTAAACGAGCGTAAACAAAGGCCAAAGACAATGCGCCGACTAAACAAATAATCCAGCTATAAATAGATATTGAACCTACTTTTGCCAATGTCGAGGGCAAGAGTGCGATACCACTACCCATCATATTACCGGCTACCACACCGGTACAGGCGATTAAGCCTATTTTTTTTGATGTATCGGACGACATGTAACGATCTCCAAATAATACAATTATATTTAAAATGTTTAAGCATGTTTAACGTCAGTAATAAGAAGGATTTTGTTTCCACATAATCAATGACGAGTAATTTCGATTTAATCTACAGCAGATAGAAAAGTTAATTAAATAACCTTCTACTCAACGATAATTAAATAATAAAGTTGTTTTTTTTTAATTTTATTTATTTTTAAGCCCTTTAAAAACAGTATGTTATGGTTTTTGTGAAAAAATAAATTATTTATCAGTAAAATAATGGCCGTTTGATAATCGTTATAAACTTGGGGAGATATTAATTTAAGCTGTCGCGATACTATTGTTATTAACGCTAAGTCAGCATAGTCATTAACGATGATCACCAAATACAGGTCTATGCATTGCGACCTGCTAAAAAGGTAAATTAGTTACTGATTGAGAAATGAAATAAATAGTGTTGTTTAATGGTAAATATGTAGATGCTGTAAATTTAGTGCGGAGGTGTGACTTCAGCTATATTTATTTCTGATATGAAAACGAGTTTTTGACAGAGTTGAAGTGTTTCTTGAGAAGGCGATAAATACATAGCCATACTATAGTATTCGTTGGCTTGCTGTCTTTGATGCGTAAGTTCACTGAGCTTACCTAATAAAATGTAGCGTAATGCTGTATTTTGCTGAGACTGTAATGCCGCCAGTGATAAATAATGTTCAGCAGCGGTTAAATTACCTTGGTAAAGATCATTTAGTGCTAAAGCATCATATATTTCACTGGATACAAGCTGTTGATTTGGTGTAATGCTTTTGACTAATACTTTTCCATAATTCATCAATGTTGGCATTGATGTTACTTTATTGTTTATAGTTAGTATGATGGCATAAGCAAGGTATCGTTGTGCTAATAAATAACTATTTTTGGGCGATAACTTAATAAGTTTACTGATTTGTTTAATATAATTAATGTTCGTGTGACCATCATTATTTATGACACTAGGTAATTCAAGGTAGCCATACAAAATAGTAGGGTTGGTGAGAGTAATATGACTTTGAGTTTGTTGGTGATTGTAATTTAATGATTGTATAAGTTTATTGAGAAAACTATCTATAATTATATATGAGTTCTTACTATCAAGATGAAGATTTTGTTGTAACATAACTGTTTTTGATATGTTGTTAAATAGTTCGATATGTAATTGGTGTTGCTGATTGACGTAGAGTGACAGTGTTTTACCTGCATTAGGTTGCTCGCTGAAACTACTGATATAATTTGTAGATTTAAATAAGGCATTTTTGATTATCTTCGCAATCGAATATAACTGATTTGTCGATGACTGCTGTGCCAATTCAATATTTATTAAGCGCGGATTTAATATGGTTGTCGGTGGCGTAATCTTTTCGTTGCTCCAACTGATAAAAACAAGTGTAATTAATAACATAGTTAGAATGCAAATATCGAAAAACCAATGGTTCCATTTAACATTATTTGAACTTGTTGTTGTCGATGATGGTGCTTCTTTTGAGGTTTCGTTAAAAGCACGTGTCATTGGCCCTGCAGGGAAAGATGCATGGGATGAGGTGTCATTAGTGTGTTCATGTGAAGAGTGAAACTCCTCCAACTTAAAACCAGTGTTGGGATCGACATATATTTGTTGTACGTCGATATCAAGCTTATAACCCCGCTTTGGAATAGTAACAATCCAATGATCTTCATCCATTTTTTTGAGTGTTTTACGGAGCTCAAAGATAGATTGGGTGACGACTTGTTCACTAACAACAGCACCGTCCCAAACATTTTCAATTAATTCATCGCGTGTAAAAACAATGCCCTGATGCTTGGCTAAAAAGGCTAATAGCTTGGTAATTCTCGGTTCTATAATATAATTTTGTCCTGATTTATATAAACAATTTTCTGTTGTAATTAATAACCAGTTATTTATTTTATAATTTACCCAAGCCATTTGGTTTTTATTCTATTGTTAAAAAATATAATGAAATTAATTTCTATACTATTTGCTTTTATATATAGATGGAATTTTTTATTTAAATGGTAACTGTAATTTCATATTTCATTTTTAAATCTAAGAAATAAATAAATCATGTATTTCTGATGTTTTGTGATATAGGTCACGTTTTTTATTTTGTGGTTATTTATTTTAAAGTAAGTCTAATATCGGGTTATAAATATAGTTTTTTTAAATAAATATTCGAACCCTTCTTGCTTTAATAAAACGATTCATGGATAAGGAAATATTATGTTAGAAAATGAAATTGATGAAAATAGGCTGATTGCTGAACGTCGAGCAAAACTTGATTATATAAGAAAAGACAGTAAAGCAAATGGTCACCCAAATACTTTTCGTCGATTGAAATTAGCAAATGAATTAATCATTGAATTTAAAAATAAATCTAAAGAAGATTTGATTAATACTACTTATATAACCGCTGTCGCTGGTCGTATTATGGCAAAGCGTGGACCATTTTTGGTATTACAAGATGTTTCTGGACGTATTCAAGTTTATGCCGATAAACAGGTTCAGGCAGAGTTAAAGCAAAAATATCATGGTTTAGATATTGGCGATATTATTGGCGTAAAAGGCCAATTACATCGTTCTGATCGTGGTGAACTTTATGTCACCATGGATAGCTATGAGCTACAAACCAAAGCATTGCGCCCTTTACCTGAAAAATACCACGGTTTAACCGATCAAGAACAACGTTACCGCCAACGTTATGTAGATTTGATCATTAATGAAGAATCACGTAATACCATGATCATGCGATCTAAAGTGGTGGCAGCGATTCGTCAATTCATGATTAAACAACAATTTATGGAAGTTGAAACACCAATGATGCACCCAATTGCGGGCGGTGCTTCAGCGCGACCTTTTGTGACTCATCACAATGCGTTAGATATTGATATGTATCTTCGTATTGCGCCTGAGCTGTACTTGAAGCGCCTTGTCGTTGGTGGCTTTGAGCGGGTGTTTGAAATTAACCGTAATTTCCGTAATGAAGGTCTATCACCTCGTCATAACCCAGAATTTACCATGATGGAATTTTACATGGCATATTCTGATTACAATGATCTGATTGATTTTACAGAAAGTTTATTAAGTACCATTGCAAAAGATCTTTGTGGTAATACAGCATTACCTTATGGCGAGCATGTTATTGAGTTTAATGGACCTTATACTCGTATGACGATGTTGGCTGCAATTCAACACTACACTCAAGATAACCCTCGTATTCAAGCGCTAACCTATGATGATGTTAAAAATCGTGAGTTGATGGCAAATATTGCGCGAGAAGTTGGTCTAACGGTTGAACCATTTTGGACTTGTGGTCAGTTGTTAGAAGAAATTTTTGGTGAAACTGCTGAGCCTAAATTAATTCAACCAACATTTATTACTGGTTACCCAGCTGATATCTCACCATTAGCACGTCGTAGTAACGAAGATGCTTTCTTAACTGATAGGTTTGAGTTTTTTGTTGGTGGTCGTGAAGTCGCGAATGGCTTCTCTGAACTGAATGATGCTCAAGATCAAGATGCGCGTTTTAAAGCACAGATGGATGCAAAAGATGCGGGTGATGATGAGGCGATGCAATATGATGAAGATTATATTCGTGCGCTAGAATTTGGTTTACCACCAACAGCGGGTGAAGGGATTGGTATTGACCGCTTAGTGATGCTGTTTACGAATGCACATACTATTCGTGATGTGATTCTATTCCCATCAATGCGTCCTAATAATAATTAATAACAACTATAGCAGCGACAACAAATTCGCTGCTTTTATTCAAGTATAAAAAAAGCCTCAATTGATTGAGGCTTTTTTATTCGTACAATGTTAGTTAGTGACCACTATGGCCATGAATGCGGTGTTTAGTAACAAAGCCAACCAATACACACATTACAAATACAACAGCATATAAACCGTTGGCAGTAACTAATGCTGCGTGTGCACCGTAGTTTTTAACAATTGGACTTGTTACTACGAAAGTTAACATAGTACCGATTGTGCCGCATAACAGAATAAAGTTAACCAATTTTGGTGATGATACTTTGGTCTGTTGTGAGCCTAAGGTAATAATTGTGGTGTAAATAGCACTACTGATAAAGCCAAGTGCTGAAATGATATAGATAAGGTTGTGAGGATCAGTATCTTTATTAAATAGATACATCAACACAGTTGCTAATCCAGATAAAACAACTACAAAATAGTGCAGGTCGAATTTTTTAAGTAGAACACTGAAAATCCACATACCAATCATATAAGCACCCCAGAAGTAACTTACTAATTGGCCGGCATCGCTAATTGATAAACCTAGCTTTTGAGTTGCGTACTCAGGGATCCAAGAAATAAAGCCTAGCTGACCGAGGATGTAACATAAAGCAGCAATGGCTAGAAATAGAACACCTAATCCCCATTTTTCTTTTGGTTCATTAGTGGTCTCTTCTTGAGGTGCATCTTTACCTAATACTGGGAATGTAGAGATTAATGCTAATACGAAAATAGCAAGATAGATAACACCAATTGCAGCATATACCCAGTACCATTGCATGTGGTGTGCTAGCACTGCAGCAGAAATTACAGGGAAAATCATACCTGCCATACTGAAAAATGAATCAGTAAACAATAGGCGAGAACCTCGTTCTTTACCATCATAAATATGAGTAATTAAGTAAGTACCAATCGACATGGTAATACCACTTACTACACCAAGTACAAACATGCAGCCAGAGAAGATAGCAAGATTATGACCGAAAATAAGGCCAAGAATTGCTAATAGCATGAGAATGAAACCAAAAATGAGCTGGCGCTTAAGCGGTACAATTTCCATCAACCATACATTAAGGAAGATTGAAATTAAAATACCTGTATTAAGAAAGGTAAAAGTGTTACTCATGCTAGATATTGGCAAATCAAAATATTTGGCAATATCTCCCATAACGATACCGGTGACGATAATCAGAGATCCAGTTAGGGCATAAGATAAGAAACTTATCCACGTCAGAAGGATGCGATTCTGGTTTGTCATAGCAAATCCTGTATAGCTTTCGATTATAATTAAAGAGGCAGAATAAGATGCCAATTAATGAAAGGGCTGAATCCTAACATAAGGACTAGCTTTGTTTGTGACATACATCACCATTATATGACACGAGAGGATTTATCATACCAATAAGATATAAATAATCGAAATTTATAAGTTGGTTTTATTCTACTGGTTGTTTTTATTGTTTTTGTTTTTGTGTGAATTTAAGTTTTTTTAACAATATATGCTGTTATTTATATATTGTTACTGTCGCTTGGTCGTATTTAGATGCTTTTGCTTCATAAAATTGTCTTAGTTTAATTACGGCTATATAGAGAGGCGATATAGAATGATGTTATAGAACATGAAAAGCAGTAGTGGGTGATTATTTTTAAAGCGTATTTTGAGAATTTGATCACGGTGTACACTAACGCGCATTTTTTTTGATAAATTTGAAAATTAACACTTGCCAATGTGATCTAAGTCCCTATAATGCGACCTCACTGACACGGACAACGGCGCAAGCGGTTACCGAAAGTCAGGATGTTCTTTAACAATTTGACCATGCAATCTGTGTGGGCACTCGTTGAATAGTTAAGTCGAAAGATTTATCAATGAACTGAGTGACCAATACAAATAACCTAATCTATTTATAGAGAAGATTGTTTGGCACAGTCAATTCATTACCATTCTGTTGGAATGGTAATAGCTTTAAAATTACACTCTTTATTTATGAAGAGTTAGTTTTGAAGTCAGTATTCATTGAGCCGTTTCGAAAGAAACAACAAAACTTTAATTGAAGAGTTTGATCATGGCTCAGATTGAACGCTGGCGGCAGGCCTAACACATGCAAGTCGAGCGGTAACAGATTGATAGCTTGCTATCAATGCTGACGAGCGGCGGACGGG
>NZ_FYAJ01000044.1:0-887 GCF_900185625.1 Photobacterium andalusiense | reverse complement strand
CTCTAAAGGGTTGTTGAAGACTACAACGTTGATAGGTCAGGTGTGTAAGTGCTGTGAGGCATTGAGCTAACTGATACTAATTGCCCGTGAGGCTTAACCATACAACACCCAAGGGGTTTTTCTTCTCAAAAGAGAAGAGACGGACTCTACAAACGCTTGAATGAGTGTGAGAACAACTAGTTAGATTTTCCCAGATTGTTATTTATTGCCTAAAGGCGATAAATAAACCGAATTTGCTTGGCGACCATAGCGTTATGGACCCACCTGATCCCATGCCGAACTCAGTAGTGAAACGTAATAGCGCCGATGGTAGTGTGGGGTCTCCCCATGTGAGAGTAGGACATCGCCAGGCTTCAAATTATGAGAGCCCGTTCAATGAACGGGCTTTTATTTCGCTCTCACTGATTGAAATGTGAGCGACGTCAATAGAGAGTTTTTACTTTTTAATCAATTGATAAAAAAGATGAAAATTTTGTCTTGACTGAATATCAGAAAAGCGTATTATACGCCACCTGACTTGCTGAAGCGTAAAGCGCTAAGGCATTGAAAGTCAACGTTCTTTAACAATTTGACCATGCAATCTGTGTGGGCACTCGTTGAATAGTTAAGTCGAAAGATTTATCAATGAACTGAGTGACCAATACAAATAACTACGGTTATTTGGCACAGTCAATTCATTATCGTTCTGTTGGAACGATAATAGCTTTAAAATTACATTAGTAGTTTTGAAGTCAGTATTCATTGAGCCGTTTCGAAAGAAACAACAAAACTTTAATTGAAGAGTTTGATCATGGCTCAGATTGAACGCTGGCGGCAGGCCTAACACATGCAAGTCGAGCGGTAACAGATTGATAGCTTGCTATCAATGCTGACGAGCGGCGGACGGG
>NZ_FYAJ01000013.1:0-80422 GCF_900185625.1 Photobacterium andalusiense | reverse complement strand
TTGCTTGGCGACCATAGCGTTATGGACCCACCTGATCCCATGCCGAACTCAGTAGTGAAACGTAATAGCGCCGATGGTAGTGTGGGGTCTCCCCATGTGAGAGTAGGACATCGCCAGGCTTTAAATTGCTTAAATGCTGAATAGACACTGCGGAGTGGTAGTTCAGTTGGTTAGAATACCGGCCTGTCACGCCGGGGGTCGCGGGTTCGAGTCCCGTCCACTCCGCCATTATACAGAAAAGCCCTAATCGAAAGATTAGGGCTTTTTTACGTTTGTATAAACGTAAATGATGCAGAATAGAGACAGTGGAGTAGTAGTTCAGTTGGTTAACTTTTATTGGTAAGCTTAGCGGCCTGCCACGCTGGGAGTCGCGCTGATGTTCGGTATGGCAAGTCCCGTCCGCTTCACATTCATTTAAGAAACCTGAATTGAAAGATTCAGGTTTTTTTTCGTCTATATAAAAGTAATATGCTGCTGAATAGTCACTGCGGAATGGTAGTCCAGCTGATTAACTTTTTATTAGCAAGCTTAGCGGCCTGTCACGGTTATTATGTGATGGAAAAGCTCGCGCTGATGTTCGGTATGGCAAGTCCCGTCCACTTCACATTATTTAAGAAACCTGAATCGAAAGATTAGCAATTAAGCAATAAATTAAAATGATCGTCTAAATAAAATAGCTTTTGGGTTTATATACTCCAAAAGCTGTACAAACTAAACATTGCTTTATTATCAATAAGATAAGTGTTGCCTATGGTTATACCCATGATAACTTAAAAGGTGGTATGGTTTTTGGTGATTATTAATAAAAAAGCTGTACGTTATTTATTGTTGTAGGTTTAGGAATAACCTCTCGGTTTTGATATCACAGTGTTAGAATAAGTTTTTGATCTAAACGCCCGTATATAAGGACAAGTGATGAGCAGTTTGAATAATGATAATAATCATGCTGAGAGTGATCAGTTAACTGAAATTGCTATTGCTTATTATCAAGAAGGCGCAACTCAGGAAGAAATATCACAACGGTTTGGAATGTCTCGTGCCAAGATTGGTCGTTTGCTTCGTCGTGCACGAGATGAAGGAGTGGTTGAAATCACAGTTAAATACCACCCCGTATTCAGTGAAAAATTAGAACAACAGTTGATTGAACGCTTTAATCTAAAGCGGGCGTTGATTGCGTTAGATCAGCCTGATGATGAATCTCAACGTCAACAAGTGGCGAGCCTTGTTTCAAGCTATCTAGCAGCAACATTATCAGATGATATGGTAGTTGCGGTTGGTCAAGGGCGTAATATCGCCTCGATTGCTAATCATGTTGGTGTAGTACCACAACGTAATTGCCGTTTTGTATGTGGCATTGGTGGTACTCACCGTTCTGGTAATGCGATTAATGCCGATCATATTTGTCGCCAACTTGCCAAAAAATATGATGGTATTAGTGAAACACTTTATGCGCCGGCGTATGTTGACGATATCATTGTTAAAGAAGCATTTATGAAAAATGGCACCGTTAAAGAAACCTTAGATCGTGCTCGTCGTGCTGATGTGGCGTTAGTCGGTGTTGGTGATATGAATGAAAATAGTCATATGGTTAAACTGGGTTGGTTCACGCCGCAAGAAATTGTTGAAGCTCGAATTCGTAAAGGTGTTGTGGGTGATATCGCGGGCTATGATTTCTTTGATAGTCAGGGTAAGCAAGCAGATACCATGATGAGCGATCGTGTTATTGGTCTAACAATGAATGAACTGCGTCATATTCCGACAGTGGTGGTGACGGCGGCTGAAAACAGTAAAGCATTAGCTTTGTTAGGCGCACTACGATCTGGCGTAGTTGATGTATTAGCAACCAGTGTCAGTAATGCATTAACGATTTTAAATCTTGATCAACAGATGAAATAGATGCTTATTTAGGCAGTTGTTCTATAAAAGAAACCGCTATCTAGATCTTGGTTAGATAGCGGTTGCAGAATATACCTTAAACAAATAAAATACAGCTTCAAAATAAAGGAAGAACGTCGTATCCGGTGATGCGTCCGGATTTCAAATCCGGGTAGGGCTGCCAGCAGTCCTGGGTAGGTTCGACTCCTATGTTCTTCCGCCACTTCTTTATTTTTGTTACTGCAATAAATCCTGATCTTTTAATTCGCGATAATTAAACTTACGTTTCGTAAAACCAATCTTGTCAAAATATTCTAATAATTGAATTGCAACTTTGCGCCCGAGTTGACTGATATTTCTAAATTCAGCGGTTTCTAATTTTTGCTCTTGGGCAATATGTTGACGTACTTGTGTGGCCATTTGTACTAGATAATCATGGCTAACATAACGATCTTTAACGATAGCGGCAACGTAGCTTAATTGCGCCAGTTTATAGCTTAATTTGCGAATCTCGTTTTCATCTGCGCTAATTTTAGCGGCAAGATCACGTACCCACCAAGGCTGGGGATCTGCAGCCATTACTCGCTCTATTTGTTGCCACCATTGTTGCTCAGTTACCGTTAGCTGTAATTGGTGGGAGGCTAAATGTAGCCAACCACGAGTGTTGGCTAGTAACTGTTGATTGAGTAGTTGGTTGATAACAGCGTTAAAGATCGCGGCTGGCTGGTTAAGTGCCGCCATTCGATATAGCCGCTCTTTGCCGACGCCAAGATTATCTTGTGCTTGCTGATGATAGCATTCTAACGTAGTGATAATCTGTTGCTCTAATGCCTGCTGATAGCTGTCATAGCAAAGGTAATCACCATGTTGATTGATAGTTTCATTCGCTGCTAATAATTGACTAATAACAGTGGCATTACACTGGTGTTGTTCAATTAACTGTTGGCGTGATTGTGGTGCATGTTGCAGCTTAAATTCAATGATCTCATTGAGCGTATTGATATGAGCGCGTTGATGGAGGTACTCAAGTCGCTGTGGTTTGCGCTTGCCACGATTTGGCGGCAGTAGATCAATGACAATCGCGCTACCAAGATTGGTTTTCTGAGCCGGATCGCGAACTAATAAACGATCTTGTTCGGTTAAACACAATGGTGTATCAAGGCTAATTTCAGCCAGAGCGTTGTCGCCTGCGATTAATTGCTGATCTTCTAATAATGCAATACGACCAGTAGTATGAGTAGCGGCATGGAATATTTGAACATTTTGCCAATGCTTAATCGGTTGATTGGCGGTTAATTTAACTGTGATCCGTTTGATTATAGTTGTTGGTGCTGTTTGTAATAACCAATCACCACGGTTTAAGCTTGCTTTATCAATATCACCACTAATATTAAGCGCTACCCGTTGATTGGCTGTTGCACATTCAGCGGGTTTACCCTGCGCATGAATAGTCTTTACGCGTACAACCTGAGGCTGGCTATGGCCTTTTTTAAGATTGCTATGGCTTATTAGACATAAGCTATCACCAACATTGATCTGGCCGTTGATAGCGGTTCCCGTTACCACCAAGCCTGAGCCTTTAACGTGAAAAGCGCGGTCGATTGCCAGTTTAAAATTAAGGCTATCATCATGGTGTTGTTCACTATCAGCTAGCTCAATCAGGTGTTGTTTAAGCTCAAAAATACCTTGATGAGTGATGGCTGAGCAATGAAAAATAGTGGTGTGGATAAAACCATATTGAAGCAATAACTGGCTTATTTTAGCTTCAAGCTGCTGCTGTTGCTCAACGGTAGTGAGATCTGATTTAGTGATCACTACTGTTAAGCTATCCATGGCTAATAAGCGCAGAATCGTTAAATGTTCATGGCTTTGCGGCATCATGCCTTCATCGCCTGCCACAATCAGCATTGCATGATGAGCGGTGCCTACGCCTGCAAGCATGTTGGAGAGAAATTTCTCATGGCCGGGAACATCAATAAAACCTAATGTCTGGTGCTGATTAGATGTTATTGATTGATAAGGCATAAACGCATAGCCTAAATCAATTGTAAGCCCACGTTGTTGCTCTTCTGGCAGTCGATCGGCATTGATCCCAGTCAGGGCATGTAACAGTTTTGTTTTACCATGATCGACATGGCCAGCTGTAGCAATAATCATAGGGTTACTCTAAAGCGTTATTGAGCCAGAGGCAGTAAGAAAGGGTTGAAACCGCTGCGATAAAATTCCATTTCCCCCAGTTTCTGATCTAGCACTATGGTAGCTAAATCATCAGCAATAGGATCTAACTGTGGATTCTTTTCTAGCACCAGCATCTTTAAATAACTTTGGCAATGACTGCAAGTTTCAGCGCGAACGCTATCTTCTAGTGTTTCACTTTGAAGTTGAATATTTTCACTATCACCACATTGAGTACATTCAGCGCGTAGTCGATGCCATTGTGCTTCACATTGGCTGCAATGTAAGTAACGATGACCACTACCTTGAATTAAACTTGCCGCAGGTGCGCCACCACAAAGAGGGCAATGTGATTGTTTAGCATTAGCTTCTGGTTGCCATTCTAATTGGGTGTTAGCCATAATTAAGCTCATTAGCGTATTGATACAGCTCCAAAGAATAATCGCAATATCAGCAGGTACACGTTCAGCTTGGTTTTGCTGTAGAGCATGAAAATAATGCTGTAATGTTTGTTGATCAATCTGGCTAATATTGTCGATAACTTTGACGATATCATCACTAACAACAGGGCGTAGTGCTGAGGTTAATTGGGTTAGCATTGGATCTAAAATAGCTTGCCAACTACTGTCAATTTTAAGCGGCCATGTTAATGTTTGAGTTTGCAACTGTTGCTGTACTGCACCATTAAAGGTATCAACTAAATGCAGTTGTTGTTGGACGATCTGTCCTGCTAATAACAGGTAATCTGCCATAAAAGAGTCTTGTGCTAACTGACGTAAACGGGCAGCGCGGGCATGAAAAATGGTGGCAGGATCACCAATAATTAGCGGACGAAAGCCGTCACTTTTTTGTTTAATAATGGTGTCTTTATCTAAAATGTTAACGCTCATGCAGGTATCCAATTATAAGAATACCAACCTCAGTACGCCAAGGTTGGTATAGAAATAAAGAACCAATAAACAACAAGGATTATTGGTTCTTGAGCTGTGTTATTAGTGTTGATCTTTGTTGCTAGATAGCGAACGGAACCAACGCGGGTGGTGTTTCTTAGCCCAAGCTGAAGAAACTTTACCTTCTAACATGCCGTCAATTGAGCCTTTTACCCAATATGCCATGTAGGCATGGATAATTAAGCTTAAGGCAAAAACAAGCGCTGTGATTGAGTGCACAATCAATGCAATACGAACTACATCAATGCTGAAGTAGGCTGAAAAGTAAGCGCGCCATGCAATCAGGCCAGTTACTAGTAGCAATACGCCACAAGCAATAAACTGACGTAAGATCATTTTCTGACCAGCGTTGTATTGACCCGCTTCTGGTACGTTTTCTTCGTTCTCAGTTAAAACATCTTTAACTTTTAACATCCACTGGAGATCACCTTTTTCAAAGTGGTTATGGCTCCAGTAACGGATCACTAAGAAAAACAGCCCAACAGTCATCACAATCGCACCAAATGGGTGCAAAATACGTGCAAGTTGTGGCGTGCCATAGACGTAGCTAAGGAAATGCAGCGGTGCAAACATAAAAGATAGACCAGACAATAATGTCCAGATACCTGTTAATGCCACAGTCCAATGCACTACGCGATCTAAAGGTTTATGACGTAAAATCGTTTTGTTTAAACTCATTTCTCATCTCCTTCATCTTCAGTCACGCGACTACGACCAACCGTGACACGGTGAATGGCAGCAAGGGCTAACGTACCAACTAAACCTGCTGCGGCTAGCGGCTTGAGATCATCTTTCCATAACTTCACTGTTTCGCTGATTTTAGGATCTTTAGGCAGATCATAACGCTCAGGATCAGTAATATCGTGCAGTACGTAAATTACGTGTGTACCACCAACGCCTTGTGGGTTGTAGATACCTGCTTTTTTATGGCCTTTTGCTTGCAGTGCAGCAACACGTTGATTGGCATACTCAAGAATTTCTTCACGAGGACCAAAGCGTAGCGCGCCTGTTGGGCAGGTTTTAGCACATGATGGCACTTGACCTGCCTGAAGGCGATCGAGACATAACGTACATTTGTAAACGCGGTTATCAACTGGGTTCATTCGTGGAATATCAAATGGACAGCCAGCGATACAGTAACCGCAACCAACACATTTTTCCGAGTTGAAATCGACAACACCGTTTGCATATTGCACGATAGCATCAGGTTCTGGACACGCTTTTAAGCAGCCAGGATCTGAACAGTGCATGCAGCTATGTTTGCTAAATAGCCACTTGAATTTATTATCTTCTTCAATTTCTTTGAAGTGGATAGTGGTCCAAGTTTCAGCTGTTGTATTAGGTGGATTTTGGTAAGAACCTTCAAAGGTGCCTACTTTACCGCGTAAGTTATTCCACTCACTACAGGCATCCATACAGCCTTTACAGCCAGTACAACAGGTGACATCAATTAACTTTGTTACCTGAATTTGACGTTCACGCGCATCAGGAGATGGAGTAATCGACGATGTAGCAGAACTACGAATAATATTCTGTGATTCCATACCCATGGCTTACTTCACCTTCTCTACGTTAACCAAAAATGCCTTATATTCAGGCGTTTGTGAGTTAGCGTCACCGACACATGGCGATAACGTATTCGCAAGGTAGCCCGGCTTAGTATCGCCTTCGTAGCCCCAGTGAATAGGAATACCAACAGTGTGAACAGCTTGACCGTTAACATGCAGTGGCGTAATACGCTTAGACACATAAGCTTTAGCTTCAATGAAGCCACGCTTAGAGGTTACACGCACCATGTCAGCATTGTTGATGCCACGCTCTTTCGCTAAACCTTCGCCAATTTCTACAAATTGTTCAGGTTGTAATACCGCGTTGAAATGAGAGTGACTTGTCCATGTATGGAAGTGCTCTGTTAGGCGGTAAGTGGTACCCACGAATGGGAAATTCTCTTTTGTGCCTAGTTGCGCTGCATCATCTTTGAACAAACGTGCTGCTGGATTGGAAACCACATTTTTATGTAATGGGTTAGTACCAATTGGTGTTTCAAATGGTTCGTAGTGCTCAGGGAACGGACCTTCAGCCATTTTATCAAGTGCAAACAGACGACCTACACCTTCAGGTTGCATGATAAATGGACCAGCATTGCTTGATGGTGGCAATTTAGCGTTAAAGTCAGGCACATCAGGACCGACCCACTTGTTACCATTCCATTCAACCAGAATACGTGTTTTATCCCATGGGCTACCGTCAGGATGTGTTGATGCACGGTTGTACAATACACGACGGTTTGCAGGCCAAGACCATGCCCAGTTAGGTGCAATACCTAAACCGGATGGATCGCTATTATCACGACGTGCAGTTTGGTTACCAGCTTCAGTCCAGCTACCGGTGTATAACCAACAAGCCGCATTAGTTGAACCATCAGCTTTTAGTTTGCTAAAGCTTGATAGCTGCTTACCGTTAGCATCTTTACCGTTAAGTTCTTGCGCTAATTCTTTAGTATTTGGCGCAGAAGGGATCGCGTAGTTCCAATCAAGAGACAGAATAGGATCTGGGTATGTACCACCGTTTTGTTGGTACATATCGCGCATCTTCAAGAAGATACCGGCTAGAATCTCAGCGTCACCTTTGGTTTCTCCTGGCATATCAGCTGCTTTCCAGTGCCATTGTAGCCAGCGCGCTGAACTTACAATGGTGCCATCTTCTTCAGCAAAGCATGCACAAGGTAAACGGAATACTTCAGTTTCAATGCTTGCTGTATCAACTTCATTGACGTTAGGTTTATTCTGCCAGAACGTAGAAGTCTCAGTTGCAAGTGGATCGACAACCACTAAGTATTTCAGTTTAGATAAAGAATCTAAGGTTTTTTGCTTGTTTGACATTGAAGCAACAGGGTTGAAACCTTGGCAAATATAGCCATTCATTTCACCTTTGTTCATCATTTCAAACACGCGCAACATGTCGTAGCCTTGATCCCACTTTGGCATCATATCGTAGCCAAAGTTATTCTCAGCCGTTGCATTTTTGCCGTAGAAAGACTTCAGCAATGACACGAAGAATGCTGGATAATGCTGCCAGTAGTTGGTTTGATCCGCTTCAAGGGCCACTGGTGTGTGGTGCTTAAGGTGAGCAGCTAAATCAACATCTTTATCAGATGGCAGTTTTAAGTAACCCGGTAAACTTTGTGCTAACAAGCCAAGGTCAGTAATACCCTGAATGTTAGAGTGACCACGCAGAGCGTTCACACCGCCGCCAGCCATACCCATATTACCAAGTAATAATTGGATCATTGCCATACAACGAATGTTTTCAGCGCCTTTTGAGTGCTGAGTCCAACCTGTTGCGTAAAGAATAGTGGCAACGCGGTTATCCGCAGCTGTGCTACCTAGTGCTTTACAAACGTGTTCAAACATATCAACAGGCGTACCGGTGATATTTGATACAACGTCAGGCGTATAACGAGATACGTGATCTTTAAGTAGGTTCCATACACAACGAGGATGTTGTAGTGACTCATCCTTTAGGGCATAACCTTGAGCGTCAAGTTGGTAGAACCAAGAACTACGATCATACTTACGTTTCTCAGCGTCGTAGCCAGAGAACAGACCATCGTGGAACGCGTAATCATCACGTACAATAAAGCTTGCGTTTGTGTATGCTTTAACATACTCGTGATTCACTTGACTGCTGGCGATTAAGTAACGAATAGCACCTAATAGGAAAGCAATATCAGCACCAGAACGGATCGGTGCATAGTGATCAGCAACAGCTGCTGTACGCGTGAAACGTGGATCAACCACAATGATTTCAGCGTTTCTAGTTTTTTGAGCTTCAATAGCCCAGCGGAAGCCTACAGGGTGTGCTTCTGCTGCGTTTCCGCCCATAACAAGGATCAAGTCGGCATTTTTAATGTCGACCCAGTTGTTGGTCATCGCGCCGCGGCCAAATGTTGGAGCAAGACTTGCTACCGTTGGGCCGTGTCAAATACGCGCTTGAGTGTCTACAGGAACCATACCCAAACCACGGGCAAATTTCTGAGTTAACCAACCATTTTCATTACTTTCCGCTGAGGCACAAAGCATGCCTGTTGTTAGCCAGCGGTTAACAGTGGTGCCTTCATCATTGGTTTTTACCAAGTTAGCATCACGGTCTTGTTTCATTAGTTTAGCAATACGGCTAAATGCTTCGTCCCATGTTAGACGTTGCCATTTATCTGAACCTGGAGCGCGGTATTCGGGGAATTTCAAACGTTGTTCGCTGTTAACAAAACCAGCTAGGCCCGCGCCTTTAGGACATAATGCACCACGGCTTACTGGATGATCGGGATCACCCTCAACGTGGAACACTTTTTGTTTAATGTTACCGCCAGTAGCACCTGTGCTGTACAGTAATGTGCCACAGCCAACTGAACAATAAGAACAGGTATTACGTGTTTCTTTTGCTGCGGTTAATTTGAAGTCACGAGCTTGTGCCCACGCTTTTTGCGGAATTGTGGCAAGGGAAGCAATAGTTGTTGTTGCTACAGCCCCCGCGCACAATTTAAATAATTGACGTCTACTTATATTCAATCTCAAAAGACCTTATTAGAAATAAAGAAGAGGGTAATTTCTCGCGGTTATTATATGGGTGAATATAAAGTCGTCAAATTTTGCAATTAAGAGGGTGAGAATAAAAAGCAGGCTGATAAAATAAAGTATATAAATAGCTGTTTAAATATTATTAATAAGTCATTAGCGTTAATGTTGGTTTAATAATAGTTAAAATCAATAATAAGATTCATTATCATGTAATAATAACTATTATTGCTTATTGTGATTACTGATTTATGTTATTTATTCATGTTTTGTTTTTAATGGTAAATATATTTATACAATGTTTTGTGGTCGTTTAAATTAATTTAATTAAAAATTTAAACCGAAAAAGTAGCTAGTTTGGTGGTTTTTATTGGAGTTGATAGAAATTGAATAGTGTAAATGTTTTATATGGTTTTTTGTTTTATATTTACTTTAATCAGTAACTTATATTTTATTTTTGATGTTGTTAAATAATGAGATCAATTAACATTGAAAATATAGTGATAAATTAATACCGATATTGGATAGTAAATTAGACATACAGGTCTATAAATTGGTGTGATTTACTGCAATCTTAAGTGTCATATTTGAAATTCGCGATGGTGATTTAATAACCGATGTTAAGCATGTTCACTTACCAATATCAGTATGTTTTATAAAATAAAACTAATGTTAAATTAGAAAAGTAAATTGCAGCGATTAAATAAATAAGCTGATAACTGGAATTGGTGCGTTTTTCTTTGTGTTTTTAAAAAGATAATCATGTGAAACAATTATTAATAAATGAATGAATAGTATTTTAAGTGATAAATACATAGATAGTGATATCTGTAGTGGCTTAATTTTGCATCATTAAAATGTTACGTTATTATTAATGCTACTAATGATAAAAAGGAAGAATAAAGTGTTAAGGAAGATAGCTACAGGCTTAATGCTTGTGTGCATAAGCCAAACTGTTATGGCGACACCGTGGGAGAAAGTGAAACAACCTAGTAGTGGCGATTCAAGTTCGATTGGCTCATATGCGAATGGTTGTCTTGCTGGTGGCGAAAATTTACCGTTGCAAGGTGATGGTTATCAAGTGATACGCTCTGAGCGTGGTCGTTATTTTGGTCATAGTGAAATGATTGTTTTTTTACAGCAATTGATGAAGCAATCACAGCAACTAAAAATTGGTAATGTGCTGGTAGGTGATATTGCTATGCCTCGAGGGGGACGTTTCTCGTCAGGCCATGCAAGCCACCAAACAGGGTTAGATGCCGATATTTGGTTACGAATACCGGAGAAACCGTTAACTCAGCAAGAGTTAAAAACGGTGTCGGCGCTGCCAATGGTAGATGTGAAAAACTACCAGATCATTGAAAAGAACTGGAGCAGTAAGCAAGCCCAATTAATTCAATTAGCTGCCAGTGATGATCGAGTTGCACGAATATTTGTTCATCCAGTGATCAAGCAACAGCTATGTAAAATCGAATGGAAACAGCGTGATTGGTTAAGTAAAGTGCGTCCTTGGTTTGGCCATTACTACCATTTTCATGTGCGATTAAATTGCCCTGAGGGGAGTACGACTTGTGAGCCACAAACGCCACCGCCAGCTGGTGATGGTTGCGGTACTGAACTTGCTTCATGGTCGCCAACGTACAAAGCACCAGTAACCACCAAACCGGTTACCGATGTTAAGCCGAAGCCAAAACCTAAAAAAGTATTACCACCAATGTGTAATATTGTATTGAAAAGCTAATCTTTGCTAGGTGCTAGGTGCTAGGTGCTAGGTGCTAGGTGCTAGGTGCTATTGGTTGATTAATAAATAAAAAAAAGCGCGGCCCAGTTAACTGAGCCGCGCTTTTTTTATACGGTTTATTATTGAAAACTAAGCAAGGCCTTGCAGGGTGACAAACTTTTCAAGCAGTTCATCATCAGACTCAACACGCTCAGGATCAGTAATAATGCAATTGGTAATAGGACAAACTGACTGGCAGGTTGGCTTATCATAGTGCCCTTTACATTCTGTGCAGCGATCAGGATCGATTTCGTAAAATTCATCGCCCATGGTGATTGCCTCATTAGGGCATTCAGGATCACACATATCACAGTTAATGCATTTAGTTGTAATGAGCAGTGCCATAGTGCTTATTTACCGTCTTTTTTAGGTGCGTGTGGGTTACGAGTATCTTCACCGTTACTTAAATTACGCATTAATAGACCAAAATCGAGATCCATATCTGATGGCATAGGAATAAACACAAAGTGGCCATTACCTTTGGCATCATCAATCACTTCTGATTTACGGTTTTCCATGGTTTCAAGTTTGAAAATAACGTTACCGTTTGGTGTCATTACTTCAAGGCTATCGCCAACAACGAATTTATTTTTCACTTCAACTTCAGCAAATTCGCCACGACGTACGCCTGTGAATTCACCCACAAATTGTTGGGTTTCTGAAATTGAGTAACCGTAGTCATAATTCTGGTAAGCATCATGGGTGTGGCGACGAAGGAAACCTTCAGTATAGCCACGGTGTGCTAGACTTTCTAATGTGCCAAGTAATGAATCATCAAATGGCTTGCCTGCAACTGCGTCATCAATCGCTTTACGGTAAACTTGCGCAGTACGTGCACAGTAGTAGAACGATTTAGTACGACCTTCAATTTTTAATGAATGCACCCCCATTTTGGTTAGGCGCTCAACATGCTGTACCGCACGAAGATCTTTAGAGTTCATGATGTAAGTACCATGCTCATCTTCAAACGCCGCCATTTTTTCTTCTGGACGGTGAGATTCACTCAGTAATACTACGTCATCAATTGGCTTACCAAGACCAAGTGTATTGCTAGGACGCTCTTCAATCTCTTGAATTTGAATCGCATCTTGTGTTTCAACGATTTGACCTGCATCGTTTTCAACGGCTTTTTCTACTTTGTATTCCCAACGACATGAGTTCGTGCATGTACCTTGGTTTGGGTCGCGTTTGTTGATGTAGCCAGATAACAAACAACGGCCAGAATATGCCATGCAAAGTGCGCCGTGAACAAAGATTTCTAGTTCAGTATCAGGGCAATGCTCACGAATTTCTTCGATCTCTTCTAGTGATAGCTCACGCGACAGAATCACACGCTCAACGCCTTGGCTAGCCCAGAATTTAACGGTTGCCCAGTTAACTGCGTTAGCTTGTACTGAAAGGTGAATTACTACTTCAGGAAATGCTTCACGAACCATCATGATTAAACCAGGATCTGACATGATAAGCGCATCAGGACCCATATCTACAATTGGTTTTAAATCACGAATAAAGGTTTTAAGTTTTGAGTTATGCGGTTGAATATTACAAACCACATACAGCTTTTTACCTTGTGCATGCGCTTCATCGATACCAATTTTCAGGTTATCTAGATTAAATTCATTGTTACGAACACGAAGGCTGTAACGAGGTTGGCCTGCATAGACAGCATCTGCACCATAGGCAAAGGCATAACGCATGTTTTTAAGGCTACCGGCTGGAGATAGTAATTCTGGTTTAAACATTGTTCAGTTCTCTTAGATGTCTGATTCCAAATCAGCCTATAACACCTGGTGCTATAGGGAGGAGGCGAGATTCTACGTTTTTCATTCTCACATTACCAATTTTCTTAATCATTATCACGTATGAAAAATCAGCACTATTGCAAATCAGGGTATATATTCAATTAGCGTAATTTAGTTAAGTTAGATATAGATGCATTAAAATACATACTTATTATGCATTTAATACAGAGTTTATATTTTAGGGCACTATAGCGTTTATAGGCACAATATTGTCGCTAGTGAGTGGCGGCATACATCAAGAAGGTAGTTATGATGGGTCATGATATTAGTGGGTTAGTTATCCACGTGTTTTCAACCTTTGGTAATATGATTTGGCAAATATTCTGGCCGTTGGCATTTGGTTTAATATTGTCATCATGGATCCGCAATTTAATACCGGTTTCAAGTGTGGTTAAACACCTAGGTAAAACAACCCCTGTAAGCCTCGGTTTCACTACGTTTTTAGGGATGGTGTCGTCATCGTGTTCTTATGCGGCGGCGTCGTTATCTCATACTCTCTTAGTAAAAAAATCCACTGTTGCTAATGCAATGGCATTTTTGGTTTCAAGTACTAACTTGATTGTTGAAATGTTCATTGTCTTAGTTGCATTAATGGGCTGGACATTTTTATGGGGTGAAGTGATTGGTGGTTTGATTTTAATTGCCACGGTTGGATTTTTATTTAGTCGCTTTTTCCCACAAGATGTCGAACAAGAATTACGTCAGCACTTAGAAGATGCGCAGCCACAAAAAGCCAGTTGTGGTATGGATATGTCTGAAATGAGTGGTGATCATAGTGATTGCGGCATGGATATGTCTAAGATGAAGTCTGATGACAGTGATTGCGGCATGGATATGTCAAAGATGAAGTCTGACGACAGTGATTGTGGCATGGATATGTCTAAGATGAAGTCTGATGACAGTGATTGCGGCATGGATATGTCAAAGATGAAGTCTAATGACAGTGATTGTGGCATGGATATGTCAAAGATGAAGTCTGACGACAGTGATTGCGGCATGGATATGGCAGCTAAACCTCAATCTGCCACTATGGAAAAAATCACTAAATCTGCGGGTTTCTTCCAGATGGATATTGCCATGATTGGTAAAGAGATCCTTATTGGGGTAGTGGTATCTTCAATTCTTATTGCTTTGATGCCTCAAGACGGCTGGCGAGCATTGTTTATCAGTAATGATGCTGGCTTACCGGTATGGCTACACTCTTTCTTAGATGTGATTATCGGTATTTTTGTGGCGATGATTGCTTATGTATGTTCAGTCGGTAATCTGATTTTAGCTGCTGCATTGTGGCATGGTGGTATTTCATTTGGTGGTGTGATTGGTTTTATTTTATCGGATGTATTAACCATTCCAATGATCCGTGTTTATCAAAAATACTACGGTAAGCGTCCTGCTAAATGGATGGTTGGGTTGTTATTTGTAGCGATTTTATTTACTGGTTTATGTGTTGATGCGATCTTCAATGGCTTTGGTTGGGTAACAAGCGATCAAACCGTACGTGCATTAAATCAATCAGGTTTTGGTTTTAATATGACTACAGTGATGAACTTGATCTTTATTCCAGTTTCTATTTGGTATTACCGCTTAGGTAAAAAAGCCAATGCCGGCATGGGAATGAGCATGTAACGCCGATCAGCAAAAGAGCCGTAACGTAACTATAACTAATAGTACGCAACGGCTCTTGTTGTTATTCAAGCGATGCTTATATGACTTAAAGCCACATATTGAAAACTGAGGGATTAACCTTTATTTTCTAAGCCGCCGATAACATCAAATAGGTTAGGTAAAAAGGCAGAGAACTCACCGCCCATTAATGATAGGTCTGCATCAATACGCTGAGCCATATCTTCACGATCAATATCTTCGTTTTGATCTTTAATTTCATCTGAGAACTTAAGACGCTTAACACTCAAGTCGTCTGCTAGAATGAAGTCGATACGATCTTGCCAATTAAGCGCCAGTTTAGTGACCACTTTATTGGCTTCAATGTGCGCGAGAATTTCATCACAATTTAAATCTTGCTGCTTACAGCGGATCACGCCACCGTCTTCTTCAACAGCTTTAAATTCAGCTTCTTCACCAATGGTAAAACCTTGTGGTGATTGATTGCTGCGTACCCATTCTGTGAGGGTTAATGCCAATGGCTTTTCTGATACTACAGGTACGACAGGTAGGCTACCGATAGATTTACGTAATAACGCTAAAACATCTTCGGCTTTTTTGTAGCTACCCGCATCAACCACAATGTAGCCTAATTTAGGCATGATTAACGCGTACGTTTGATGTTGACGACTGAATGCGCGAGGCAATAAATCCATCACGATTTCATCTTTTAAGGTGTCTTTCTCAGTCTTTTTCAATTTACGACCAAGATCTTTTTCCTGCATTTCAACTTTGTTGTTCAATGATTCTTTGATCACTGATGCTGGCAGCATTTTTTCTTCTTTGCGCGCGCAAATTAAAATGTTGTCACCAGACACATGGGTAAACATATCGCCATGCTTACCCAGTGCGTGTGCCCAGCCAAACTTTTGAATGTCTTGGCTACCACACGGAGTAAAGCGGAATTCTTCCAGCTGTTTTTCTATTTGGTCTGCATTTAAGTCAATCTCACGCGTAAAACGGTAAGTCAGTATATTTTTAAACCACATCATGCTAGTCACGCTTCCTAGGGTAAACAGTTGGGGGCTTATATTAACCTAACCACTGCAAATTACTAAGTGACGTTTGTGATTGAGGTTGCAGATAGCGTAATTACTAGATATTAGGCTTAAAAATAGCTTTAAGACGCTTAGAGAGCATTAACCGAGAAACGGTAAACATGCCACTGATGGTTTTTTGGTGCAAACGGAAAATAGTATCGTAAACGCGGCGAATCAGCAGCCCATGTAATACAAATTTGCTTTCCATTTTTGAACCGGGAGCAAAAGAGCCAACTGCAAAATAGTGCCCAACAGCGACCACCATACCGCCATCTTTAAAGATAAAATCAGTCAGTGGTTTGCCATGTAAAAAACCACCAAGACTTTTGGCTAAATGTTCAGCTGCGCGATTAGCAGCCTGTGCTTTAGGGGGAACAAAACTACCATCGGGTTGTGGAATAGCGGCGCAATCACCAAGGGCAAAAATACAGTCATCAACGGTTGTGGTTAAATTCATATTAACTTCAATTTGATTGATACGGTTATAAGCTAAGCCGCCAATACCGTTGAGCCAATCAGGCGCTTTAATACCAGCGGCCCAAAATTGTACATCGGCATCAAGAGTACGATCATCACTGGTGATCATGCCTTTATTGGTAACTTCGCTAATGCGTGTTTGAAGTAATACATTAATGTTATTTTTCTCAAGCTGTTGCTGAACCTTACGCGACATTTTTTCAGGGCTATTGGGTAATACGCGATCTGCGGCTTCAATTAAATTAATTGTTAGCTGTGTACCATTATAACGCTGAAGTTTTCTACTGACTCTTTCAAGTTCAGCCGCTAGCTCAACTCCTGTAGCACCTGCTCCGACAATATTAACAGTGCGAGCATCGCCAGCTCGTAGGACGAAACTCATTTGATGCCATGCTTGGCGCGCTTGATTGGCTGAATCTAAAAAGATGCAATGGTCTTGAGCACCTGGAGTATTAAAGTCATTACTTACCGCACCAATGGCGATAATTAAATAATCATAATCGAGTTCATAGTTAATGTTATCGGCACTACCACAGACAGAAATGGTTTTATTATCGCGGTTGATATCAGTCATAGATGCTTGGTAATGCTGATATCCGTGTCGCGCACCGTGAGTGAAATAACACACAGTATCAAGATCACTATCAAAAGTGCCTGCAGCTATCTCATGTAAGCGTGGCTTCCAGAAGTGGTGAGTTTCTGGTTCAACTAAAATGACACTATCTTCTTTTGTTGTTGTTTTATTTAGTAATGTGGATAGCTCAATACCTGCTGCGCCACCACCAACAATAACGATCCGTGACATATAAATTCCTCAAGTTATTATGAATTTTTTCATAATGAGTTAGTTATCACTATCGACATATCAACAAAAAACAAAAGCTACATTTATATTGAATACATTTAAGAGAAAGACGAAATGATAAGTATTAAAATTACTATTTAGTCTAGATTGAATAGTTACATTATGGGATTTTTATTGGTGGTGATTATGTCTTTAAGGGGGGAAGTTATTAAATTACAAGGATTGGCAGATACCAATCCCTGATATTAAAAAGATTATTCATACTTTGCAGAATAAGTCTCTTCATAAGTATGTGAGTAAAGCTCAAATAGGTTACCAAACGGGTCTTCTAAATAAACCATTTGTGAGGTGTTGTTTTCATCTTCAGGATGGTAACGCATGATATCCATACGAACTTTACCACCATATTGTTCAGTTCGAGCAATAACACCATGAAAATCATCGGTTTGAAGGCAAAAGTGGAAAATACCAATGCGAGAAAAATCAACCTCATGACGCTGCTGACGGTTTTTCATTTCAAACAGTTCAAAACCGATACCATCTTGGGTTAATAAATGGGCAATATTGAAACCTTCAAAGCCTTCGCCAAAGACAGCAATACACATTCTACCAATTGCGGTTTCACGCTCTTCTGTCACTTTGGTATTACCCATAACTACATCAAGACCAAGCGCTTTGGTATAAAACTCAACCGCGGTATCCATATCGCCAACCATGATGCCTACGTGATTCATTTTCATAATTTACCTTCGATACTGATTAGTAAGTAGTTATGTTTCGTTGGAGTAATACTATACGGCATTTCAAATAACGTAAAATTATCAATTTTTATTAAAATAATAATGTTTTGTTATGATGAGAGAATGTAAGCCATCAAATCTCTGTGTAGTTACTGGTTGACACGGTACAATCTGATGATTATTTCTGGCTTGGTAGTGTTATTTCTATTATGAAAATTATCCATACATCTGATTGGCATCTTGGTCATCAATTACATGGCTATAGTCGTGCAACTGAACATCAAGCATTTTTAGACTGGCTTGCTGATACACTTGAGCAGCAACAAGCGGATGCTTTATTAGTGGCGGGTGATATTTTTGATACTGCCAATCCTGCCGCCAGTGCATGGGAAATGTTATATCGATTCTTAGCCCGACTAGCCAAAACTCTGCCTAATCTTGATGTGGTAATGATCGGTGGTAACCACGATTCACCAAGTAAACTCGATGCGCCACAAGCATTATTAAAAGCCTTTGATTTGCACTTAGTTGGCGGTATTCATCGCTTAGCTAATGGCGAGTTAGATTGCGAACGGATGTTAATACCATTAACCAACGCTGCAGGAGAGCAAGCAGCATGGGTGCTGGCAGTACCATTTTTACGTAGCGCTGATTTACGTACTGAAAACTTAGCTGAAACCGATGATCGATTGATTAAAGGGGTTGAAGTGTTATATGCCGAAATGACAGCAGCAGCCCGTGAACGTAAACAGCCGCAGCAAGCGTTAATCGGTATGGGTCATGCGTATATGGCGTCAGGGCTGATATCTGAAATGTCAGAACGACGAGTATTAGGTGGTAATCAGCATGCATTACCTGCAACTATTTTTGCCGATGATGTCAGCTATGTTGCCCTTGGTCATTTGCATTTAGCTCAGAAAGTTGCCAAGCAAGAACATGTGCGTTATTGCGGCTCCCCAATTCCGTTATCAATGGCTGAGCGTAATTACAGTCATCAAATCGTGGTGGTTGAATTAGACGGTGCTGAAGTTACCAAGATAGAGCCGATCACTATTCCGCGTAGTGTTGATATGCTAAAAGTTCCTGCTAAAGCAGCCCCACTAGATGAGGTGTTAGTGGCGCTTAAAGCTTTGTCTGATGATGAATTGCCGCGTGAGCAACAACCGTTTTTAGAAGTCCACGTCTTACTTGATAAACCACAAGCTTTGCTGCGTGAAAAAGTGTTGCAAGCTTTAGAAGGTAAATCAGTACGATTAGCCAAGATTACTCCCCATTATAAGCATGACGAACAGCAACATGGCTTGCAGCATCAACGTTTATCTGAGGTGTCACCGCAACAAGTATTTTCCCTTAGTTGGGCTAAAAAATACGCCGGTGAGCCTGATGCTGAGATGAGTGCCGCCTTTGAAAGTTTATTAGCGCAAGTTGAAGAACAACAATAATAATAGGAAGTAATACCATGAGAATTCTTGCACTGCGCGGTGAAAATTTAGCCAGTCTACAAACCAAATTTGAGATTGATTTTGCTGGTGGCCGCTTAGCGGATGCGGGCTTATTTGCAATCACAGGTAAAACTGGTGCGGGTAAATCAACCTTACTCGATGCGATTTGTTTAGCGTTATATGATCGTATTCCACGGCTGCAATCAAATAAAAAAAATGATGCCGAAATTGGACGTGATAGCGATGAGAATCGCATTAAAGCCAATGATGTTCGCAGTATTTTATCGCGCGGTAAAGCCGATGGTTTTGCTGAGGTCGACTTTATAGCTAATGATGGCTCGCAGTGGCGTAGCCATTGGCAAGTGCGTCGTGCGCGTGGTCGTGCGGAAGGTAAAATGCAAGCGGCAGAGCAGTGGCTTGAAAACCTAGAAACAGGGCAGCGTTTCGCGGGTAAAAAACAAGAATTACAAGCTGAAATTGAACGCTTAATCGGGCTTAGTTTTGATCAGTTTCGACGTGCAGTGATGTTACCCCAAGGTGAGTTTGCCGCTTTTTTAAAAGCCGGTGCCGATGAGCGTGCGACCTTATTAGAGCGCATGACTGGCGGTGAGATCTACGGTCGATTATCGATTGCAGCCCATGAACGAGCTAAAGATGAAAAACTCAAACTGACTCAGTTACAAGCGAAATTGGGTGACATTGCATTGTTGACTGATGAAGAGCAGCAATTGTTAACCAGCCAATTGGCGACGACACGTGAGCAAGTTAATCGTCAGCAACAACAGTTAGAGCAATTAAAGCACCATCAAGATGTGATAGTTAATGCTGCCAAACTCACTCAACGCAGTGCTGAAAGTGAGCAACAGTTGTCGCAAGCTAAGCAGGCGCAACAGTTGGCTGAGCCGCGTTATGTACAACTCAAAAAATATGAACAAGCATTGCCTGCTCGTGGTGATTTCACATTATTAGCACAAGCTAAACAGCAAGTAAGCAAATGGCAACAAACGCTGCAATCGACTACCACAGAGTTAACAGCTAAGCAGCACCAGCAACAGTTATTGCAAGATAATGTTCAGCAAAGCCAGCACCAATTGGCGCAAACACAACAGGCGTTAACCGAGCTTGAACCGAAGCTAAAGCAAGCGGCAAGCATTGAACAACAACGCGCTGGTCTACAGCAGCAAAGTGTTGAGTTACAACAGCAATTAGCAGAGTTAAATAACCAGTTAACGGCGCAACGTCAGCAATTGGCGAGTCAGCTGCAACAGCAACAGCTCGCTCAATCTCAGTTGCAACAGCTAACGGAGACATTGTCGCAAACTCAAGCAGTAAAAGCCTTGGCTGAACAGCAAAATGCGATCAAAGATAACCTTAACCAGTATCAACAAGCACAAAGTCAAATTGGGCAGTTGCAAACAGATATTAAGCAACGTCAAACAACATTAGCAACAATTACTCAGCAGCAGACTGAGCTTGATCAACAGCTATCAGCCTTGGATCAGCGCCAGCAGCAATTAACCCAGCAAACTTCAGCTCACGATCTAGCAGCGTTAGAGCAGCTCCAAGATCAACAGCGCCAACACTATGGCGCTTATCAGCAATTAAGTAGCTTACTTAAAGAGAGTTTATTTGGGCTTGATAAATGGCATGGCGTGCTGCAACAGCGGGATAAATTTCAGCTGCAACTGCAAGGATTAGTCTCTCATATTGCTAGTTGTGAGCAACGCTTAACGGCATTAATGCCCCAATTATTGCAATTGAATGCGCAGCATAAAGAAGTCGAATTACAGCTTAACCAAAGTCGCGCAGTGATGAGTTTAACTGATTATCGTGAGCAGTTAATTGAAGGTGAACCGTGCCCATTATGTGGCTCTAAAGAGCATCCTTATCAGCAGCATAATCCGCAAGTTGAAACCATTATTAGTCAGCAGCAACAGCGACTACAACAATTAGCGCAACAGTTGCAAGATGCTCACGCCGAACAACGACAGTTAACCCAATCTGTTGCTCAAGACAAGCAACGTCAAACTGAGCTTGAGCAAGATATTGCTGGCTTTAACAACAGCATTGAAACGTTAGTTAAGCAACAGCAATGTCAGTGGACAGATTTAATGGCAGCCGATCTCAATGCCATTACTTTGGCAGAGATTATGTTAGCCACTGACAGCGATGTCGCTCAGCTTGCGCATTATCAAGCTAGCTGGTCACAAGCGTTGGAAGATGCGGCAACCCAAATGCAACAGATCAAAGTGCAGGGTGAACAACGTAAATCTCTGATTGAAAATGTTAAGCAACAGCAGCAGCAGTTGCAGCAATTAATCCAGCAACAGACTGAACATAAAGATCAATGTCATTTGTTAACCCAACAGCAAACGCAAGCGCAAGAGCAGCTTAATGCCTTTAGTGCGCAAGTTAGCAGCCTGCAAAACCTGGTCGACGAAAGACAACAGGCGTTAATGGCAATTTATGGCAATGACCGTTGGCTTACAGGGTTAGCACAGCAAGGTAAAGCGGGCTTTATTGCCGATTTAGAACGCCAAATTGAGCACTATCAAGCCAATGTTGAACAACAGCAACAGCTTGAGAAACAACTTATTGAGCTGGCTCCAGCATTAGCAACTTTGACCAATAGTGTTCAACATGGAGATCAACAAGCCACTGAGATCGGGGCAAAAGTCACGCGTCTGGTTGAAGAACAACAAGCTTGTTGGCAACAGCGAATTGTACTAATTGGTGAAGCGCCGTTAGCAACCATTGAGCGTAAAGCTAAAGATGATGTTGAAGTGCAGCAACAACAATGCCAACAACGACAAACCCAATTAAACCAATTGGCCGAAATAATTGCCGCTGAACTCGCAAAACAGCATCATGCGACCCAGCAGCTAGCCGAATTTGAAACGGCACGACAACAGTTGCAACAATTGTGGCAAGCATGGTTAGAAAAACTGGCGTTAACCGATGCTGAATTAACTGCGTTGTTAAGTCATGATGAGACATGGTTACAACAGCTGCGCAACGAGTTAAAACAGCTAGAGCAAGCGGTGTCTCAAGGCGAAACTATTGTTAAAGAACGCCACCAAGCCCAAGCAGATTTTGAGCCAACAGTTGAATTAGCTCAGCAGTGGTTTAGTGACCATGAGATGAGCGATGACGTTGCAATGCAACAGCAAATGTTAACGCAATGGCAAGCTGAAAAAGTACAATTAGATGATCAGGTATTCCAATTACGCCAACGTTTAGAGCAAGGCGAACAAGCACAGCAACAAGCGGGTGATCTTCGTAGTGCCTTAGCCGCTCAACAAACTCAAACTGAGTTATGGCTGCAAATGAATGAGTTAATTGGTTCAGCTACAGGTAATAAATTTAGAACCTTGGCCCAGGGCTTAACTCTGCAACAATTAGTGCTCGCTGCCAACGAACACCTGCAAGACTTAGCGCCACGTTATGCGTTGCAGCCAGTACCGGGAAGTCCATTAGCTTTGCAAGTTATCGACCATGATATGGGTGATGAAGTGCGCAGTGTTGAATCACTCTCCGGTGGTGAAAGTTTCTTGGTGTCGTTGTCATTAGCGCTAGCATTAGCTTCGCTGGCAGCAGATACTCGCCAATTAGGATCGCTGTTTATTGATGAAGGGTTTGGTACCCTCGATCCTGAAAGTTTAGAAATGGCATTAGCTTGTTTAGATGCGCTGCAAGCAGATGGACGCCAGATTGGTGTGATCTCGCACGTAGGCACATTAGTCGAGCGGATTGGAGTCCAAGTTGCGGTGGAAGCGATGGGGGGCGGTCGTAGTCAAATTGTCATTAAAGGGTAATAAGATTTACAGTAAGTGTTTGGTTATTTTTGTTGTAATATCAAATAATAAGCTTACTTTTTGCTGTTGTTATTGATTCTATTAAAACCAGCTTTCTCTGCAAAAGTCACAAAAGTGTCATAATTTACACACATAATGACGCATGTCAGAGAAAGCAACCGACTAGGTATATTTGATTATGGTAAGACGGATTCTTGTAGTAGAGGACGAAGCACCGATTCGTGAAATGCTGTGTTTTGTACTAGAGCAAAATGGATATCAGGCGATTGAAGCTGAAGATTACGATAGCGCATTAGAAAAAATGAGCGAACCGTATCCGGAGTTGATTTTAATGGATTGGATGTTACCTGGTGGTTCAGGTATTAATTTAATCAAACATTTAAAGCGTGATGAGTTGACCCGCCAAATTCCAGTGGTGATGTTAACTGCCCGTGGCGAAGAAGAAGATAAAGTACGTGGGTTAGAAGTGGGCGCGGATGATTACATCACAAAACCATTTTCACCTAAAGAGCTTATGGCACGTTTAAAAGCCGTGATGCGCCGTGCTTCGCCAACCGCTTTAGATGATGTAATTGACGTTCAAGGTTTGAAATTAGACCCTGTTTCACACCGCGTAACCTCAGCCGATGAGCCACTCGATATGGGGCCGACTGAATTTAAGATGCTGCACTTTTTTATGACTCACCAAGAGCGTGTTTATAGTCGCGAACAATTGCTCAACAATGTGTGGGGCACTAATGTGTATGTTGAAGATCGTACCGTTGATGTTCATATTCGTCGCTTACGTAAAGCACTTGAAAATGACGGTCACGATAAGATGATTCAAACGGTGCGCGGGGCGGGATACCGTTTTTCAACTCGAATGTAAGCATCACTTTTTGCACGCCTCTGCAGTGGCAAACTATTAACCTTTATTGTTATCGTGAGGCTTCGATAACAATAAAGGTTGTGTTGGTTTTATTGAATAGAAAAATAGCATAACGGAACCACAGTACTCCTCCGTTGCTGCTAGGAGTAACACATGGTGGAAAGGTTGACATGGAAAAGGCTGGTTGGGGAGCTGATATTATTTTATCTGCCTTGGCTCGTGCTTGGGGTTATTTTTGGCTATCTACCGTGGTTTTTATTAATTGCCACTTGGATTCAACTCGGCTGGCATTTTCATAATCAACTTAAAATGTCGAATTGGTTATGGAAAGATCGCAGCTTAACCCCGCCTTCAGGTTCTGGCAGTTGGGAACCACTGTTTAATGGTATCTACCGTTTACAACAACGTAATCGTCGTCGCCGTAAAGAACTGACTACCTTGATTCGCCGTTTCCGTAATGGTGCTGAATCGCTGCCCGATGCGGTGGTGGTGTTTCGCAGTGAAGGTAACATTGTTTGGTGTAATAAATTAGCCCAGCAATTATTAGGTTTACGTTGGCCTGATGATAGTGGTCAACCGATCAGTAATTTATTACGTAGCCCTGATTTTGTGCGCTACCTTTCTCGTCAAGTATTTGATACTCCATTAGAAATTACCTCGCCAATGAATTATGACCGTACTTTAGAGCTGCGGATCATGCGTTACACCGAGGGTGAATATCTGATGGCTGTACGCGATGTATCGCAGTTAAAACAACTGGAAGGCATGCGACGTAACTTTTTTGCCAATGTATCGCATGAATTACGCACACCAATGACAGTGTTACAAGGCTATCTTGAAATGGCGCAAGATCCTGAAATGCTAATGGGGCCGATGTGGGATCGTGCTCATGGCGTGATGACTGAACAATTGGCGCGCATGAATGCGTTGGTTGAGCAATTACTGACATTATCTAAAATTGAAGCGGCACCAACGATTGAACTGGAAGAAATTGTTGATGTGCCTGCAATGCTCGATATTTTAGAAAAAGAAGCAATTTCTCTTAGTGGTAATAAAAATCAGTCGTTTAAGTTTGATGTCGATAGCAGTTTAAAAGTATTAGGAGATGATGATCAACTCCGTAGTGCGATTTCAAACTTGGTTTATAACGCGGTTAAGCATACACCGAGTGATGCCGCTATTAATGTACGTTGGTATCGTTCATCAATGGGGCCACGATTAGAAGTTACTGACAGTGGTGAAGGTATTGCCGCGCAACATATTCATCGCTTAACTGAACGTTTTTATCGAGTAGATAAAGCTCGCTCGCGTGAAACTGGTGGTAGTGGGTTAGGGCTAGCGATTGTTAAACATGCGCTTAGTCACCATGATTCACACTTAGAAATTGACAGTGAACTCGATAAAGGCAGCACCTTTTCATTTACATTACCAAGTCGGTTAGTCGCTGATAGCGCGCGGCTTGATACCGTGGCTCATAATGAGTAATCACTTGGGTAAGGATACCTTATGTTAATGTCAGCGCTAACCAAAACCATCACTAGTGCGATCACTGGCGTGTGGTTATTGGGTTTATTTGCCGCTGAATCTGCTGCTGCGGCAACCAATACCGCTGCCGCGACCGCAGTAGATACCCACCTCCAGCCGTATCATAAAGTCAGTGGTATTTCGGGCAATTTATCGTCAGTCGGCTCAGATACCTTAGCTAACTTAATGACCTATTGGACCGAGGCATTTAAACGCCAATACCCGAACGTTAATATTCAAATTCAAACTTCAGGCTCATCAACCGCCCCGACAGCGCTGGTGGAAGCAACGGCACAATTAGGGCCGATGAGCCGCGAAATGAAAACCAAAGAAATTGAAGCATTTGAAAAAGAATACGGCTATAAACCGACCGCAATTAAAGTCGCGGTGGATGCATTAGCAGTGTTTGTCCATGAAGATAACCCGCTTAAAGGGATTAATTTCGAGCAGTTAGATGCGATATATTCACGCACTTTACGCTGTGGCGCTTTAGTGCCGATCACTCAGTGGGGGCAATTAGGTTTACCCAATAGTTGGCAGCAGCGTGACATTCAATTATTTGGTCGTAATTCAGTCTCTGGCACTTATGGCGACTTTAAAAAGCGCGCTTTATGCCGTGGTGATTTTCGTAATAACGTTAATGAACAACCGGGTTCTGCCTCAGTGGTACAGTCTGTTTCAACCTCATTAAATGCAATTGGCTATTCTGGGATTGGCTATAAAACCACCGGTATTCGTGCTATTCCCGTTGCCCGTGAAGGTACTGATTATATTGAGGCAACCGTTGAGAATTCGATCAATGGCAACTACCCATTGTCGCGTTATTTGTATTTGTATATTAACAAACACCCCAACAAAGCTTTAGCGCCGATGGAGCAAGAGTTTTTGCGCTTTATTCTATCGAGTGATGGGCAAAATATTGTGCAAAAAGATGGCTATATTCCATTACCAGTCGCGATCGTCAAAGAAAACATGGTCAAGTTGGGGCTGAAAGATTGAGGTGGGTGTTAAGTAGGTATCAAAAAGGTCGCTATATATGAGCGACCTTTTTTGTAATGATTTTACTGCCAATCCATGGTTAATTCTTTATTCTTTGATGCACAATCTTTTAAGTAAAGATTAATTAAGTTTTGGTATGGAATACCATTCTTTTCAGATAAATCTTTAAAGTAAGTCACCACATCATCATCGAGTCGAATAGTGATCTGTTTCTTTACTTTTTTCGCGTATGGATTAGCCATTGAGTTTGAAAAATCATATTGATCACGCATAACGAAACTCCTCATATTGTTTACGTTCTCGTTTTTCTGCTTTCCGAGCTGAAATAATTCGAATCCTTTCGTCATCACCTCGATAGCAATGACATACAACGAGAGTGTTATGGTTCTCACTCAATCCCATAATGATGAAGCGTTCTTCACCGTATGAGCTGTCAGGATCAGGTATTATACGAGCGCATTCATCACTAAAAACTGATTCAGCTTCTACAAAAGTAACGCCATGTTTTCGAGTATTAGTTTTCGCTTTATTCGGATTAGATAACTTATAATTATATTGCAACTACATTGTAGTTAAACTGTAGCAAATCACAAACTAACCTACAAATATCAAAATACCGCCACGATGGGCGGTATTTAACAGTATGTCTATTTATGCGTATTAATAAAGGGACCCATCTTAACAAGGGAGGCTTCATAAGGGCCTAATACAAAACCGCTTGGCTGTTTATATTTAAACCGCCAAATATGACCATCCCAAGTGAAGTCATCTTTTACTGCTTTTACATTATTTTGCAAATATCCTGCAGCTACCTCGTTATCAGAAAAAACATTAAAAACTCGAGCGGACATCCCAGACTCTCCAACTGAAATCCAATCACCAATCTTTACCGCCGCCATATATCCTTCCTCCTAGTGTATGAGTGAGATTACACACTGTATATGTAGACAGAGAAAGGGGTAATCAATAACACTATATTTTTTGTTTAAAACGACGGTATTTAACATATTGGATCTTATCGGCACTTCGTGATCGCACTTCATCTTCAGTTTGGATTATAAGGCTGGTTTTAAGATGTTTAAACCGCCAATAACAGCCAAAATACAGCATGGCGATGTTGTTAACGATGTTATTAAATTCAAAAATAGAGCCGTCACACAGATATCATTTAAAAACCCGCAAAAGTTGCTGTTTAGCTATCACAATCCTGCTTTAATTTATCGCCACTCGCCACTCGCCACTCGCCACTCGCCACTCGCCACTCGCCACTCACTCCGCAATCGTCAATTTCCAGCCAGCCTTATGCCAATATTGCTGCTCGGTAGCGAGATCGGCGGCAAGGAGAGTATTGGTTGCTAACCAATTAGCCGGAAACACTAACTGCCAGTGCTCATTATTGACGCTGACACTAATGGCTGGTTGAGGAGCAGTACTGCGTTGGCCATTGAGTGTCACCGCCAACCGTAATGCGCGAATTAGAGGATAGACTTGCTTACGTTTATAAATCGTTAAGGGGGGCATTTCATCTAGCTTTAAGCGCTTGCGTTGAAAACGGGCTAAGGTTGCTAGCAGTGTTTGTTGATCAACACTGAACCCTGGCATAGCGCTATAACGCAATATATAGGCTGAGTGACGATGAAAACCAGGGTAACTGATGCTGAGCCCAACCTCATGCAATAATGCTCCCCATGCCAATAGTGTGGTTAAGTTTGGGCCTTTATCTGTTGCTGGCAGTGGCAGTTGTGCATACAGTGCTAAGGCGGTGTTTTTTACCCGTTGGGCTTGGAGCATATCGATATTATATTGCTGCGCCATGGCTGTGGCTGTTTGGCTGCGAATATCACAATGACGAAAACGTTGTTCCATGTCATACAGTAATCCCTCCCGTAAGGCCGCATTGGAAAAATGGATGGCGGTAATATCCAGCGCCGAAAAAATCGCACTGACAATCGCTACTCCAGCAGCAAAAACGGGCTGACGCTCTGGGGTTAATCCGGCTAACACTAACTGCTGTTGATGCTTATAGCTGATCATCGTAGTGATTAATTGTTGTAATCGTGGTTGCGTGATCACGCCATCGTGATGACCTTGAGCTATTAATACGGCGCGAATGGCTTTAATGGTACCTGATGTGCCTAATACTTTTTGCCAACCAAGTTGTTTGTATTGATTAGCAATGGTTTCAAGCTTTTGGCGCGCGGCTAATTGTGCTGCGGCAAAATTAGCATGATTGAGTTTGCCATCACTGAAAAAGGTTTGATGGTAGCTCACACAGCCAATGTGTTTGCTGGCAACGATATCGGTTTCAAACCCTGAGCCAATCACTAACTCGGTACTACCGCCACCGACATCAATTACCAGTCTTTTGTCGTGTTCAGGCTCAGTATGTGCCACGCCTAAATAAATTAACCGCGCTTCTTCGGTTCCAGCAATGATTTCAATTGGGTAGGGAATAATAGCCTCGGCACGACCAATAAAAATATCGGCATTACGTGCTTGACGCAGGGTATAAGTCGCGGCAATACGAACATTTTCAGGGGCAAAACCATGCAGCCGTTCAGCGAACATGGTTAAACAGGCTAAACCACGTTCAATCGCAGCTTGGCTAAGGTTGTGTTGGCTATCAAGCCCTGATGCTAGTTGTAGCCGTTGTTTATAGCGTCCTATAATTTGCAGTCGCTGACCAATAACCCGCGCAATCACTAAATGAAAACTGTTTGAGCCAAGATCAAGCGCTGCAATGTGCCGTGGTGGTGGCGCATTGAAAGCTTGAATGGGGTGATTATCATTTAGCATGGTGTTGATGCTCCTTATGCGCGAGCTGTTGCGATTGTGCTTCTACACGAGTTAAATAGTTATAAATAGCAGTTTGAGAACGGATCTTAGGCCGTTTACCACGGCTGACATAACGATTGCTCAGCGCTGGGTCTATTACTCGCGCTTGCACGTTATCGGCTAACTGGAGTTTGGTGATAGCGATAATACGTTGTTTAAGCGCTGGCGATAAAATAGGGCAACCGACTTCAATACGGCGATCAATATTACGCTGCATCCAATCAGCTGAGGAAATAAATACTTTAGGGCTGCCATTGTTGGTAAAAATATATACCCGCGAATGCTCAAGAAAGCGATCAACAATACTAGTGATAGTAATGTTTTCACTGCGATGCGGAACATCAGCAATCAGGCTACACATACCGCGAATGATCAATTGGATTTTAACCCCATGTTGACTGGCTTGATAAAGTTTATCGATTAAGCCGTTATCAATTAAATTATTGAGCTTGAGTGTAATGCCAGCCGCACGCTGGTGTTGAGCGTGGTATATCTCAGTGTCAATCAGGGCATATAAACGCGCGCGCGCATTCATTGG
The DNA here is from genome assembly GCF_900185625.1 of Photobacterium andalusiense. GTDB lineage: Bacteria > Pseudomonadota > Gammaproteobacteria > Enterobacterales > Vibrionaceae > Photobacterium > Photobacterium aquimaris. The sequence continues at coordinate 50,521 of NZ_FYAJ01000013.1, read as the reverse complement.
CGATACGATTAAGTGGTTGAAACTGACTTTAGCCTTTGGATTTGCAAGGTAATCAAATAATTGTCGCACTTCTTGGGTAATGACACGTTGACGGGTAAATAATGAAAAATCAGTATAGATGCGCGCGGTTTGTTCGTTAAAGTTACCAGTACCAATATGAGCATAGTCGATAAGCTGTTGCTGCTCTTGGCGAGTAATCAAACATAATTTGGCATGAATTTTTACTTCAGTAACGCCAAATAACACCGTGATCCCTGCTGCGGTTAATTGCTGCGCCCAATCAATATTTGCCTGTTCATCAAACCGCGCCTGTAACTCGACCACCACCGTGACTTGCTTACCATTATTGGCTGCCATTATTAGGCTATCAATTATTCGTGATTGTTTCGCGAGCCGATAAATATTGATGCTAATGTGGCGTACTGCTGGATCTCGTGCCGCTTGATGGACAAAATCTAGCATATGCTCAAAGCTGTGATAGGGGTAATACAATAAAATATCTTGGGTAGTTATGGCGGCAAACACATTACTTGCCTGATTAAAGGCGGCACTGTTAATAGTCGGTAAAGGCGCATAATGAAGGTATTTATTGCCAATAGCAGGAAACGCGCTTAAATCATCAAGGTGTTGGCAATGCTCGCTCGCGATCAACGTATCGAAATCAGACAGTCTGAGCCTATTAGTTAATAATTGCAGCAGTGGCGCTGGCATGGTGTGTTGATACACTAACCGCAATGGCTTGGCCGTTAACCGTTGCTGTAAGTGGTGTGATAATTGGTGTAATACATCATGGTTGTTAGGTTTGAGCTCATAATTGGCATCGCGCGTGATTTTGATGCTATACACGCTCAGCTGCTCATAAGTGGTTTGAGCATCAGTAACAGTATCAATAACGTCATCAATATAGGCGCGAATAATATTCTCAACCAACATCAGTGAATATTGATGATTAGTTGATGGCAGCTGTAGCCACCGCGGTAAGGTGTTAGTGGGAATTTCAACCAGCACATAATCAATGCTTGCTGCACGAGTGATCATAACGATTAAGTAGGAACAATGATGATGTAAGCGCTTAATTAAGTCGACAGTGTCGGTTAATGGAATGAGCGTCAGCTGCGGCAAAATTGAGTGATGGAAATAGTGTTGTAGCCACTGCTGTTGCTCACAAGCTAGTGGCTGAAGATCATTAATCAGATAAATATGTCGTTGCGCCATCTCATTTAGCAGGGCGTTATAAATAGCATCAAAGTGTTGTTGGGCTTGTAAGCTTTGGTGTTGAATGCGATCTAATAATTGTTGCGCTGGTTGATGGTCGCCGTTGTGGTGTAATAGTTGGCGCTTAATTTTCGCGACCCGTACTTTGTAGAACTCATCAATATTATTGGCATAGATACCAATAAAACGTACGCGCTCAAGCAGCGGCACTGATTTGTCTGCTGCTTGTTGTAATACTCGTTGATTAAATGAAAGCCAGCTGAGTTCTTTATCAAGATAACGGTGGTTGGTAGTCATTTGATGTCAATATCCCTATTACTTCACAGCCATCAACGCGGAATATTGAAATAAATGGCATGGTAAAGCATGATGATTCGCGTTACATTGCCTTAGTGTATGCCATCTGATTGATTTAGCTAAGCGTTTCAATATCTATAGTTAGATCATCTGCTAACTGTTCCAGTTGTTGCTGAATCATATCTGTGTTTATTTCTGGTGGTGTGTGCAATTGAAATTCAGCCACAAAAATCGGATAGCCCCAATTAGGTGCGCTGCGAGTATCAGTTTTTAGTTTGGCAATATTGACCCCAAGCAGGGTTAAATGCTGAGTGACTTCTTTCACGATACCACGGCGATCATTACCGGTCACCGTCAGTTGCTGAGCAATATAAGGCACAGCTGTTTGAGTATGATCGTCGACGATATGAATGTGTAGATCTTCAATTGCGGTTAAGGCTTGGCGCAGTGTAATTACGTATTGTGCTGCTACCTCTATTTGTATTATGCCAGCAAACTGGCCACCGAGTTGACTCAGTGAACTGCTGACCCAATTAGCATGATTAAGATAGACGGTGTCAGATAACTGTTCTACAAGCCCAGGTTTATCTTTACCGATGATAGTTACAATCAGTTGTTTCATCACATCAATCCTTGTCGTTATAACACTATGATGGCACGTAAATAAAATGGTTGTTTTTTAATCATGGCTGCAAAATGTGATTTAGCCAACTCAAATAATAACCACAGTTATCGTTGTCATAAATCTGTCATAAAATAGCAATACACTTTTAAGCGTATAAATAGGTTAGAGGTCATAATGGCAAACGCCAGCACATTATTAAGCAAAAAGAATCGCTTTCGTCGCGCTAAAGATAAATTAGCTCGCGTAGGGGTAACAGCTGGTGGCATTTTTGTATTGATCACGTTAATGCTGATTTTCTTTTATTTGCTGTATGTGATTGTGCCTATTTTTTCTTCTGTTTCTGTAACGCCACAACAACAGTTCTCATTAGCTACGACGAATAACACCGCGTTATTAGGGGTCGATGACAGTAATACTATTGCTTATCGATTTAGTGATGATGGCAAAGTAACTTTCGTTAATTTACCGACTCAATCTCACTCCGCGCAAGTGGTTAAGCAGCAGACTATTATGGCTAACCCAAGTGCTTATGGTGTGAGTTTACCTCGTGATGGTATGGTTGCTTATGGCTCTTCAGCGGGCAAAGTAGTGGTGGTTAAAGCTGATTTTGCGCTTACCTTTGCTGCGGCACATAAACAGTTACAACCTAACATTGAGTTTCCTTTTGGTAACGTTCCATTAGCTGTCACACCTACTCATGAAGCGATTACTCAATTAGCGATTTCTGGTCGTGATGATCGTACCGTTATCGTGGCTAAAACCGCCAATAATCAGCTTTATGGTTTGAGTTTATTATTACCTGAAAATGTTGTTCAACGCGCGCAAGGTTGGCAACAACATCGGTTTAAGATTAATAATGCACCAGCAAAAATAGATGATTTGCAATTAACCCCTGATGGCAAAACACTGTATGTATTGAGTGGCTCAAATTTATATTTATATAAACTGACGGCTGAAACAGCTTTCTTACGCAAAATTGAAAATATTGCTACTGGCAGCAGCAAACCTGTGGCAATTACGTTGTTATCTGGTGCCAATTCATTATTAATTACCAACTCTAATAATACTATTTCACAGTGGTTTGAAGCGGTTAAGCAAGGCCAACGCCAGCTAATTAACGTCAGAACATTTCATTTTTCTGCCAGCCCGTTAGTTAAGATCGTGCCCGAATATTACCGTAAGGGTTTTTTTGCGATTCAAAAAGATGGCACCACGTCGGCCTATTACACTGCTGAGCGCAAGGTGATTTATAAAGAAAAAGTCTTTAATAAGGTACCGACTGACATCGCTATATCACCCAAGGCAAACTTGCTGGTGACACTAAATGATGACCACTGGCAGAGCTACCAAGTTAAAAATGCCCATCCTGATATTGGGCTATCATCACTGTTACAAAAAGTGTGGTATGAAGGCTATGCCGAGCCTGATTATGTGTGGCAATCAACCTCTGCCAGTGATGAATTTGAACCTAAATTAAGCTTAGTACCGATTGTATTTGGTACACTGAAAGCTGCCCTTTATTCGATGTTTTTTGCGATTCCATTAGCCCTTGCTGGCGCAATTTATACCGCTTACTTTATGTCAAATAAGGTTAGGAAGGTGATTAAACCTACGGTAGAACTTATGGAAGCGCTGCCGACGGTTATTTTGGGTTTTCTTGCTGGTGTATGGCTGGCGCCGATTGTTGAACAATATCTCGCAGGGATTGCGCTTGGAATGCTATTTTTACCGCTCAGTATTATTGTGGTCGGTTGGAGCTGGTCTATGCTGCCGGGGCAGTGGCGGTCACGGATCCCTCATGGTTTTCATATTGCGCTACTGATTCCAGTGATTGTTGCTGTCACTTATGGCTGCTTTGGTTTAAGTCCATGGATTGAAACCCAGTTTTTTAATGGCGATCTGCAAGGGTATCTCAATAATCACCTTGGGATTGGTTATGATCAACGTAATGCGCTGATTGTCGGCATAGCGATGGGGTTTGCAGTTATTCCGACTATTTTTACTATTGCTGAAGATGCTATTTTCTCGGTGCCAGTACACCTTACTAAAGGCTCGTTAGCGTTAGGTGCTACCCAATGGCAAACCCTAACCAAGGTGGTGTTATTGACCGCCAGCCCCGGTATATTTTCAGCCATTATGATGGGCTTAGGACGGGCAGTGGGTGAAACTATGATCGTGTTAATGGCAACCGGTAATACGCCGGTGATGGATTGGAATTTGCTAGAAGGGTTACGTACCTTAGCAGCAACCATCGCGATTGAAATGCCTGAATCAGAAGTGGGAAGCTCACATTATCGCGTGCTGTTCTTAGCGGCATTTGTGCTGTTTGTGTTTACCTTTGTATTTAATACGATTGCTGAAGTCGTTCGCCAACGATTACGCGAAAAATACAGTTCGTTATAATAAGTGATACAGCAATGATTAAATGGTTTAAATCCGGTTCGCCATGGATTTGGTTAACAGCAGGTGCGGTCAGTTTAAGTTTAGTGGCTGTGCTTGGCTTGTTATTATTGATAGGTTACAAAGGCTTAAGTTATTTTTGGCCTGCGCCTGTGTATCAGTTTGATGTCAACCTTAATGGTAAGCATCAAGTGGTGGTTGGTGAGCTTTATCAGCGAACTATGATACCAGTCGATCAACTCGCTGATGCAGGAGTCGATGTCAGCCAGTTTACTCAAGATAGCGTGCCGCGTTATTTGATTAAAACAGGCAATCGTGGTCAGGGCGCATTAGATTTCTTAACCGTATTAAGCACTCAAATTGTTGATCAAAAAATTGCCAATAATATTGCCGTGGTCGATCGCGAAAGTAATGGTAAGTTTTATGGTTATCCGCTTCATGTGATTGAAGCGGGTGAGCCGCAGCCGTTATCACAGTTACCTGATGCATTAGCACAAGCAGATAAAGTACGCTCTGAATTACGTTCATTGCAAAGTAACGAGATTGCCAATATTAACTGGCATTTAGAACGCTTAAGAATTGAAAAACGGCGGCTAGAATTAAGTGGTAAGCTCACCACTGCAGATGGCTTACGTATTGATCGTGAGCAAGCTAATTACAATACGATTTATAAGAATATTGAGAATCGGTTATTTGCGCTGCAACGGCAACTCGATAACGATGCCCTAGTATTACGCGATCAAAATGGCACCGATGTGACTATTCCAATGATGCAAGTGTTGGATATGTGGCGGCCTAATAATTTATCGTGGTTTGAAAAAGTACAGCACTGGGGGCATCAGGTTTATAAGTTTTTAACCGAAGCACCACGTGAAGCCAATACTGAAGGCGGCGTGTTTCCTGCCATTTTTGGTACGGTATTTATGGTGTTATTAATGAGCGTGATGGTGACGCCATTAGGGGTGCTGGCTGCGGTTTATTTACATGAGTACGCCAGCAATAATCGGTTAACTAAACTGATCCGTATAGCAGTGATTAACCTCGCCGGTGTGCCATCGATAGTGTATGGCGTTTTTGGATTAGGTTTCTTTGTGTATATGGTGGGTGGCACCATTGATGATGTGTTTTTCTCAGCTCAATTGCCAACCCCTACGTTTGGTACGCCGGGCATTTTATGGTCAGCATTAACCCTCGCGATTATGACCTTACCAGTGGTGATTGTGTCAACCGAAGAAGGCTTAGCGCGGATTCCAAGTTCAGTCCGTAATGGTTCATTAGCACTTGGCGCAACCCAAGCTGAAACCTTATGGCGGATTGTATTACCAATGGCAAGCCCTGCAATCATGACGGGACTTATTTTAGCGGTGGCGCGTGCAGCAGGTGAAGTTGCACCATTGATGCTGGTGGGAGTGGTAAAAATGGCGCCAACATTACCGCTTGATATGCATTTTCCTTATGTTCACTTGGATAGAAAATTCATGCACTTAGGCTACCATGTCTATGATGTTGCATTTCAAAGCCCAAATGTTGAAGCGGCGCGGCCATTAGTCTACGCCACCTCATTTTTATTAGTGACGGTTATTATCAGTTTAAACTTAACCGCTATTGCTATTCGAAATCATCTACGAGAAAAATTTCGCGCCTTAGAGCAGTAACGGTGAGTATTTATAACACGAGATTTAACTATGTATAACGATCATTCTCTCTTTACCGATACGTCGCCATCAGGGCTCTTTGCGCCGTTGGATTTGTCGTTATTGGCTGATGAAAAAACAGCACTATCGATTGAAGGCTTAAACCTGCATTATGGTCAGACTCAAGCCTTGTTTGATATTAATATGCGCATAGCAAAAGGACAGGTAACTGCCTTTATCGGCCCTTCAGGCTGTGGTAAGTCGACCTTGTTAAGCTGCATTAACCGTATGAATGACCTAATTGATGGTTGCCATATTGACGGTAAAGTCATGCTTCATGGACAGAATGTGTACGATAAAAATGTCGATGTTGCAGCACTTAGACGTCAAGTTGGAATGGTGTTTCAGCGTCCTAATCCGTTCCCGAAGTCAATTTATGAAAATGTAGTTTATGGATTGCGTTTACAAGGGGTTAGCGATCGACGCGTACTTGATGATGCGGTGGAAAATTCACTGCGTTCAGCAGCATTATGGGATGAGGTCAAAGGTCGCCTGCATGAAAATGCATTTGGTCTTTCTGGCGGTCAGCAACAACGATTAGTGATCGCACGTGCGATAGCGATTGAACCTGAAATTCTGTTATTAGATGAACCGACATCAGCATTGGATCCAATTTCAACCTTAACCATTGAAGAATTGATTAATGATCTTAAGGCTAAATACACCGTTATTATCGTGACGCATAACATGCAACAAGCGGCGCGAGTTTCAGATCAAACTGCTTTTATGCATATGGGGGAGCTGGTGGAATATACCAGTACCAATGATATATTTACGACTCCCAAAGAAAAACGCACTGAAGATTATATTACTGGGCGTTATGGTTAAGGAACAACATGATGTTAAATACAATTAGCCTTGGCCGTCATATTTCAGGTCAGTTTAACCATGAATTAGAAAGTATTCGTACCTATGTATTAGCTATGGGAGGCTTGGTTGAGCAACAGTTGGCCGATAGCTTAAAAGCGCTGCATAAGCAAAATGAAGAATTAGCCAAGCGCGTAATTCGAGACGATCATAAAGTTAATGCAATGGAAGTTGCGATTGATGAAGCGTGTACTCGTATTATTGCTAAGCGCCAACCAACGGCCAGTGATTTACGGTTGGTGATTGCGATCATTAAAACCATTACCGATTTAGAGCGGATTGGTGATGTTGCCGAAAGTATTGCTAAAGTGGCATCTGAGAACTTTACCAATAAACAATATAACTTATTAGTGTCATTGGAATCGTTAGGTCAACATGCGGTGCGAATGCTGCATGAAACACTCGATGCTTTTGCACGGATGGATGTCAAAGCTGCAATTGAAGTCTATCAAGAAGATGATCGTATTGATCGTGAATATGAAGCCATCATACGCCAATTAATGACTTATATGATGGAAGAGCCTAATTCGATTCCTAATGTAATGAAGGTGATGTGGGCTGCGCGTTCAATTGAGCGAGTCGGCGATCGTTGTCAAAATATCTGCGAATATATTATCTATTTTGTGCAAGGCAAAGATATTCGCCACACTAATCCAGAAGATATTAAAAACATGTTGTAGCACCACGAAAGTAAAGTTGCCGTGGTGAATAGTAAACGGGACGTGATGAGTTATTACGTCCCGATTTAATAATAACAAAGGAGTGTTATCACAATTTAAGTTGAGCAACCACTGCGGCAATATTTTCTACGCCTGTAATCGGAATTTCAAAATCATCAATATCAGCACTGCCCATATGTGCTTGTTTCGCAACAGTGGTCATTTTGCTTGGACGGGTAGTTTTACCTGATAAGTGGACTTCATTTATGCCTGTGCGAGCAATAATTTCACGTACATTATGACTATTAACTCCCGCACCAGCCATAATCTTTAACCGCTCACCGCAATATTGATGCATGCGGTTAATCATACTAATACCGTCATAAGCATTGGCTTGTAAACCCGAAGTGAGAATACGTTCACAACCCGCTGCCATAATGGCATCCAGTGCCGCCATAGGTTCAACACATTGATCAATCGCGCGGTGAAAAGTAACTCCCATCCCTTGAGCTTGTTTAACAAGGCTGGTTAAAATATCGCTATCAACCAAACTCTGTGGTGTTAATACGCCAACCACAACTCCTTGCAGTCGAGCCTGCTTAGCTGCGTAAATATCTGCCAACATCATTTCGACATCGTCACTGTTAAACAGAAAGTCACCTTGGCGAGGGCGAATCATCGCATAAACGGGAACTGTGGCATATTTAGCTGCGGCCTGCATAAATCCAGCGCTAGGTGTGAGCCCGCCCAATGCTAACGAGGAGCACAGTTCAATTCGAGTTGCTCCACCTTGCTCGGCATAATGGAGTGATTCAAGATTATCGATACAAACTTCAAGTTGAATAGTCATTGATAATTAACGGTATTATAAAAGAGGGGTTTCAGTGTAGAAGATAATTGCAACAGGGGCGAACAGCGGTGATGAATAATGTGCGCTAGGTTGAAAACGAAACGATCGAGTAAAAAGCAGATAAAAAAAAGGGCTCGGTATATTCCGAGCCTCATTCTATTTTTATTTGAGCTGACTTTGGCTCTATGTAGCACTAATGCAATTTATAACACCGTGAGCATGGTGTTACAGGTAATTACTTCTTACCTAGGTCTGCAGTGTGCTCAGATAGGTAGTCTGCTACACCTTTTGGTGATGCATCCATACCTGCTTTACCTTCTTCCCACTGTGCAGGACATACTTCGCCGTGCTTCTGGTGGAAGTTCAATGCATCAACCATGCGTAGCATTTCATCGATGTTACGACCTAGTGGTAGATCGTTAATTACTTGGTGACGAACTAAGCCGTCTTCATCGATAAGGAATGAACCACGGAAAGCAACACCCGCTTCTGGATGCTCAACATCGTAAGCTTTGCAGATTTCGTGCTTAATATCAGCAACTAGTGGGTATTTAACTTGACCGATACCGCCGTCTTCAACAGCAGTGTTACGCCATGCGTTGTGTGAGAATTGTGAATCAATTGAAACACCAATCACTTCAACACCTTTCGCTTGGAAATCTTCAAAGCGCTTATCAAAAGCAATTAGCTCTGATGGGCATACAAAAGTGAAGTCTAGTGGGTAGAAGAAAACAACAGCTTTCTTACCTTTAGTAAACTCTGCAAAGTTGAATGAATCAACGATTTCGCCGTTACCTAAAACAGCTGCAGCAGTAAAATCTGGTGCTTGACGACCTACTAGTACCATTTTGGTGCTCCTTAAATATTTGGTTATTGTCGACCTTTAGGGGCTGACGCCATACTTGGACGAGACAAACTATAGCTAAACTGTTAAATTGAAAAAAGCAGAATAAATAGATTGAAGTAATCGAAAAATACGATGAATAAATTCCCATCACTTAAACAACTCCATTATTTAGTTACTCTATCGGAAACCCACCATTTTGGCGAAGCAGCTAAACGGTGTTTTGTGAGCCAGTCGACATTAAGTTCTGGTATTCAGAATCTTGAAGAGTTACTTGATTGCCACTTAGTAGAGCGTGATACCAAGGCAAAAACCTTAGTTTTTACTTCTATGGGGGAACAAGTTGTCGATAGGGCGCGTGAGCTATTAGCGTGTAGTCGTGATTTAGTCGAGCTTTCTCGTTGCAGTGGTGATGTGATGGAAGGCCCATTGCGGGTAGGTTGTATTCCTACTATCGCCCCTTTTTTATTGTGCGGCTTAGTGCAGCAAGTCAATATTTTATACCCCAAGCTTAATTTACTCCTGCGTGAAGATACGACTGTTAATTTATTAGAAGCACTTCAGCATGGTGAAATGGATGTACTAATTTTAGCGCTACCAGTTGATATTCATGGCATGTCGAGCAAGGTTGTTGGCCGTGATGGATTTAAAATGGTGATCAGTAAAAATCAAGCAGCTTCAGTAACCATGCCATTACATTATGCTGATTTGCCCGATAAATCGGTTTTCTTACTAGAGAAAGAACACTGTTTAACGGAGCATGCAGTTTCTGCGTGTAAATTGACCTCAAAAGAAAAAATAAATCCTTTCACTGCAACCAGCTTACATACACTCGTACAAATGGTTGCCAATGGCTTGGGAACGACATTCATTCCTGAAATGGCAATTAAACACGGCATTTTAGAAAATCAAAACTTAGTGGTTATTGAGCCACCAGGTCAAGATGCATACCGTGAAATTGGTTTAGTGTGGCGACCAACATCAAGCCGTACTGTTGTATTTGAAAAGCTGGGTGAGATTGTTAAAGGCTTACTGTAAAAGCGAGTTAATTGCGAGTGGTATGACACCAGCCTGAACTAATTATAATAATGACAAGAGAGGTTATTATGATTATTTGGGCATTTTTGTGGGTATTATATTGGCTATGGTTATTAATGATGGTTTTTAGAGCAATAAACTATTTTTTTGCGAATGAGTAAAAGATTATATTATCGAGTATTTTATCTATAAGTTGCTGTTTTGTTGAATAAATCTGTTTCATCTTGCAAACTAATCCCTTCCTCTCTTTTAAATATTTAATGCAACCTGTTTCATTTTGTTGTTTTTTGATAATTAATTATTATATTTATTATGCGGTTATATATATTTTAAAAATCACTTCCTGTTTTAAACGCAATTTTGAATAAATATTATTATCGCCGTTAATGTAATTTAATTACGTAACCACATACAAAAAGCCATTATTTAAACATAAATTTAAATTCCGAGTAAATAGCTAAGATTTTTGTGAATTTGGTATTTTACATATTCCAGTTTGGTTTTTAAGTTATTGATATTTAAGTTTTTGTGTTTTGTGGTGGGTTTTTAAATACGGTTATTTATTTGCATTCCTACTACTGTTACGGCAACGTAAATATATGCTTTAAATTGTTTAACAGGGAGTCATTGCTTTTATTATTGATAAAAGTGGTGATTAAGTTACATGCTGGAGGCGCATATGATAGAAACAGCCATTCAAGCGAATGATCATACTCAGTTATTACTGCAGCAACCTCTGACAGAGCAGCAACAACAGATTATCACCGCCGATGCGTTAGCATTTATTGAGCGGTTAGTTGAACGTTTCGCTGATCGAGTACCGTTATTGTTAGAGGCGCGTGAACAACAGCAATTAGCGATTGATCGTGGCCAACTACCTGACTTTTTACCAGACACTCGCGCTATCAGAGAGGCTGAGTGGAAAATACAAAATATTCCTCATGATTTACAAGATCGCCGCGTAGAGATTACTGGCCCTGTCGATCGTAAAATGGTGATAAATGCCTTAAATGCTAACGTAAAAGTATTTATGGCTGACTTTGAGGACTCCTTTTCACCATCGTGGAATGCCATTATTGATGGTCACCAAAATTTGCGTGATGCGGTCAATGGCACCATTAGCTATACCCATCCTCAAACGGGTAAACATTATCAGCTTGATGATGATCCCGCGGTATTGATTTGCCGTGTTCGTGGTCTGCATTTAGTTGAAAAAAATATCCTTTGGAATGGTCAGCCGATTCCAGGCGCATTAGTCGATTTTGCGTTGTATTTTTATCTCAATCATCAAGCACTTTTAGCCAAAGGCAGTGGTCCTTATTTTTATTTACCAAAGCTGCAAGCATATCGAGAGGCTGCTTGGTGGAGTGATGTCTTTAGTTATACCGAAGATGAATTTGGTTTAACCCGTGGCACTATCAAGGCTACGGTATTAATTGAAACCTTACCGGCAGCGTTTGAGATGGATGAAATATTATTCAATCTTAAACAACATATTGTCGGATTAAACTGTGGTCGTTGGGATTATATTTTCAGTTATATAAAAACCTTACGAAATTTCCCTGAGCGTATTTTGCCTGATCGCCAAGTGGTAACCATGGAGAAACCTTTTCTAAATGCCTATTCACGGTTACTTGTTCGTACTTGTCATCGTCGTGGTGCATTAGCAATGGGAGGCATGGCCGCTTTTATTCCAGCTAAAGATCCTCAGCAACAAGCATGGGTATTAAATAAGATTCAAACTGATAAAGCCCTTGAAGCTAATAATGGTCACGATGGTACTTGGGTTGCGCATCCGGGGTTAGCTGATACAGCCCGCGCAATTTTTGATGATGTACTTGATCAACGCATTAACCAATTAAATGTGAGTCGTGAACAAGATGCACCTATTACTGCGGCAGAATTATTAGCCCCTTGTGATGGTGAGCGTACAGAAGCGGGTATGCGGCACAATATTCGCGTGGCTGTGCAATATATTGAAGCATGGATCTCGGGTAATGGTTGTGTGCCTATTTACGGCTTAATGGAAGATGCTGCTACCGCAGAAATAGCAAGAGCGTCAATTTGGCAGTGGATAAAACACGGTAAAACGCTATCTAATGGCCAAGTGGTGACTAAGGCATTATTTGCACAAATGTTGACTGAAGAAATGCAAGTATTGCAGCAAGAGTTAGGCCAAGAACGTATTGAGAGTGGTCGTTTTAAAGAAGCGACGTATTTGATGTCGCACTTAGCGACCAGTGATGAGTTAGATAACTTCTTAACCTTAAAAGGTTATGACTATTTAGTGTAATAACGGATTACCGCCATATTGACTAGAGGGATATTATTATGACATTAACTCGCCAACAACAAATTGCTGCCCTAGAACAAGATTGGGCTGAAAATCCACGCTGGAAACACGTGAAGCGTACTTATACTGCTGAAGAGGTTGTTAATCTTCGTGGTTCATTTATTCCTGAAAATACTATCGCTCAACGTGGTGCTGATAAATTATGGGAATTGGTCAATGGTAGTGCGAAAAAAGGCTATGTGAACTGTTTAGGTGCTCTAACTGGGGGGCAAGCTGTTCAACAAGCTAAAGCAGGCATTGAAGCGATTTATTTATCAGGCTGGCAAGTTGCTGCTGATAATAATACCGCATCAGCAATGTATCCTGATCAGTCACTCTATCCTGTTGATTCAGTGCCAGCGGTAGTGAAGCGTATCAATAATTCTTTCCGTCGTGCTGATCAGATTCAATGGTCAAATGGTGGTTCACCAGCAGACGGTGTTGATTATTTCTTACCGATTGTCGCTGATGCTGAGGCCGGATTTGGCGGTGTACTCAATGCGTATGAATTGATGCGTAATATGATTGAAGCAGGTGCGGCTGGAGTGCACTTTGAAGATCAATTAGCGTCAGTGAAAAAATGTGGCCATATGGGCGGCAAAGTATTAGTGCCGACTCAAGAAGCGGTACAAAAATTAGTTGCCGCACGTTTAGCGGCGGATGTGGCTGGGACCACAACCTTAGTGATTGCACGAACCGATGCTAATGCGGCTGATTTGCTAACATCAGATTGCGATCCGTATGATAAAGACTTTATTATCGGCGATCGCTCTGCCGAAGGTTTTTATCGTGTTCGCGCTGGCATTGATCAAGCCATTGCACGTGGTTTAGCCTATGCCCCATATGCTGATTTAATTTGGTGTGAAACGGCAAAACCATGTTTAGAAGAAGCACGTAAATTTGCTGAAGCAATTCATGAGCAATACCCTGATCAGTTATTAGCCTATAACTGTTCACCATCGTTTAATTGGGAAAAGAATTTAGATGCTGAAACCATCGCTAAATTCCAACAAGAATTAGCCGACATGGGTTATAAGTACCAGTTTATTACGCTCGCGGGTATTCATAATATGTGGTTTAACATGTTTGAGTTAGCACATGCTTACGCGCAAGGTGAAGGTATGCGCCATTACGTTGAAAAAGTACAGCGTCCAGAGTTTGAAGCGGCAAATAAAGGCTATACCTTTGTTGCTCATCAGCAGGAAGTAGGAACGGGTTATTTTGATACCATGACCAATACTATTCAAGGTGGCAACTCGTCAGTAACAGCACTGACAGGATCTACCGAAGAAGAACAGTTTAAGTAATCATGGTTAATAAGTGATTTATCTATCGAGGGGAGCATTATGCTCCCTTTTTTGAGCGTGCTTATCAGTCACGTTCGATGTCGATATCACCAATATCACTCAGATCATCAAGGCGATCTTGGTCTTGTTCTAGTGGATCTACTTCATCTTGCATTTCAAGTAATGTCACGGCGATGGCAACAAAATCACTGTTGGTGATAATGCCGACCAGTTGTTGATTATCAACCACAGGTAAACAACCAATTTGATGTTTTTGCATATACAGTGCCGCTTCTTTAAGACCAGCATGGCTATCAACACTAAAAACATCACGATTCATGCAATGTTCCAGTAATACGTCTAGTGGTGAGTGGCTATGGTTGGCAATCACGGATTTTAAATTAGAGTCTTGAGCGGCAAGCACATCGCGTTGAGAAATTAACCCTAAGAGATGGTGATTATGATCGGTGATCGGTATATGGCGAATAGACAGGGTTTGCATCATCTCTTTAGCATCAAGTAGAGAATCATTACGAGATAATGTATGTGGTTTTGGCGTCATCATATCGGCAACAGTAAACATAGAAACCTCCTGTTTTTATACGATTGCTAATTATTTTTTCCTGATTTCCTGGTTTGAATGTAGCGAATTATTAGCGGCTATCCCATGATCATGGTCATAAATTTCAAATGTCACCAATGATTAACTGTTAGCTATTATATGTAAATCAAGACAGCGGTGATTATTCGACTGCGGTTTTATTATCGAAAATACGCTTTAATTGCCTCGGGGTTTCGCATCTTTGGTGGAGTTAAGTATAATGCCCGCCTGCTGTTATTGAAGGCGTATTACGATGCAAGTTTCTGATTTTGATTTTGAGTTACCAGACGAGCTGATTGCTCGCTACCCACAACCTGAGCGTACTGCGAGTCGTTTGCTACATATGACGGGCAATAGCGGTGAATTAGCACATAAAGGTTTTAAAGATGTGTTAGACCTCGTTGAGGCTGGGGATTTATTAGTTTTTAATAATACCCGTGTTATTCCTGCGCGTATGTATGGTCATAAAGCGTCTGGTGGTAAAATTGAAGTGTTAGTTGAGCGGATGTTAGATGATAAATCTATTTTGGCTCACGTACGCGCATCTAAACCGCCAAAGCCTGGTAATGAATTATTATTAGGTGAGCATGGTGAGTTTTCTGCTGAAATGGTTGCTCGCCACGATACGCTGTTTGAAATTCGTTTTAACAGTGATAAAACGGTGCTGGAAATTTTAGATCAGGTAGGGCATATGCCATTACCTCCTTATATTGATCGCCCCGACGAAGATGCTGATAAAGAGCGTTACCAGACGGTATATAACGCTAAACCTGGTGCGGTAGCAGCACCAACGGCGGGTTTGCATTTTGACGATAAACTGATGGCTGATTTAAAAGCCAAAGGGGTTAATTTTGCTTTTGTAACTTTGCATGTTGGCGCGGGTACTTTTCAACCGGTACGTGTTGATGACATTAATGATCACCACATGCATTCTGAATATGTTGAAGTACCACCAGAAGTGGTGACTGCAGTTAATCAAACCCGTGCTAATGGTGGTCGAATTATTGCTGTGGGTACCACATCAGTACGTTCATTAGAAAGTGCGGCGCAAGATGCAGTTAAAAATGGCACTGAGCTCAAACCATTTTTTGGTGATACTGAAATCTTTATTTACCCAGGTTACCAATTCCAGTTAGTTGATGTATTAATTACTAACTTCCACTTACCAGAATCAACTCTGATTATGTTGGTAAGTGCATTTGCAGGTTATGAGCATACGATGAATGCTTATCATCAAGCGGTTGCTAATCAATATCGTTTCTTTAGTTACGGTGATTCGATGTTTATTACCCGTAAAAAGATGTGATATTGATTGCGTTAACACTTATTAAAAATTAAGTATTTAGGCTGCTTTTTGTTACAATTGCAGCCTTTGTTGCCTCTGCTACATGAGATAAATTTATTTCTGTAGAATTTACAACATAATAAATGCTTTTGGCTGCGGTTGAGCGTTACTATCATTGCTAGTAATTCGAGGCTGTCAGTAGCAATGGTCGTTATTAACGGCCATTATTTTTGTGGCTGATCAGGCAATCGCCTGTGGGGCTTAATCCTGTAATGGGAACCTGTCAGATTGTTTCTCTGGCTTTTGGAGGTCTTGTGAAATTTGAATTAGATAAAACTCAAGGTCGTGCACGTCGCGGTCGTTTGCAGTTTGAACGTGGAACAGTAGAAACACCAGCATTTATGCCTGTAGGTACTTACGGTACTGTAAAAGGCATGACACCTGAAGAAGTGGAAGATACTGGTGCTCAAATTATTCTAGGTAATACGTTCCATTTATGGTTACGTCCTGGACAAGAAGTGATGAAGATGCACGGCGACTTGCATGACTTTATGCAATGGAAAGGCCCAATCTTAACCGATTCAGGCGGCTTCCAAGTATTTAGCCTTGGTGCATTACGTAAAATCACTGAAGAAGGTGTTCATTTCCGTAACCCTGTTAACGGTGACAAGATTTTCATGGACGCTGAAAAGTCGATGGAAATTCAAAAAGACCTTGGTTCAGATATCGTAATGATCTTTGACGAATGTACGCCATACCCAGCGACTCATGATGAAGCGAAAAAGTCGATGGAGATGTCTCTTCGTTGGGCTCAACGTAGCCGCAATCACTTTGATAAGCTTGAAAATCCAAATGCACTATTTGGTATTGTTCAAGGTGGTGTATACGAAGATCTACGTGATGTATCAGTTGCAGGCCTAACCAAGATTGGTTTTGATGGTTATGCCGTTGGTGGTTTGGCGGTTGGTGAGCCAAAAGAAGACATGCACCGTATTCTTGAGCACACATGTCCACAACTACCAGAAGACAAGCCTCGTTACCTAATGGGTGTAGGTAAGCCTGAAGACCTAGTTGAAGGTGTACGTCGCGGTATCGACATGTTTGACTGTGTAATGCCGACGCGAAATGCGCGAAATGCACACCTGTTTGTGACTGGCGGTGTGATCAAGATCCGTAATGCGAAACATAAAACAGATACAACACCACTAGATCCTGATTGTGACTGTTACACTTGTCGTCATTATTCAAAAGCGTATTTATATCACCTAGATAAATGTAATGAGATTCTAGGTGCACGCTTAAATACTATTCACAACTTACGTTACTACCAACGTTTAATGGCAAGTATTCGTAAGTCGATTGAAGAAGATCGTTTCGATGCATTTGTAGAAGAATTCTACGCGCGTCGTGACCGTGAAGTTCCACCATTACAAATTGTATAAATCATAATAAATCGAGGACGTTATAAATGAGCTTTTTTATCTCTCAAGCACATGCAGCAACTGAAGGCGCTGCTCAAGGTGGTTCACCGTACCAGTTATTCATTATGCTGGGTCTGTTTGCTGTTATCTTTTACTTCATGATTTACCGTCCACAAGCTAAGCGTGTTAAAGAACACAAGACGCTAATGAGCTCGATGAGTAAAGGCGATGAAGTAATGACTAACGGTGGTCTTTTAGGCCGTATTACTAAGTCATCATCTGAAAGTGATTACATCGTTCTTGCGCTAAACGACAATACTGAAGTAACTATCAAAAAAGACTTCATTACTGCAGTTTTGCCAAAAGGCACAATGAAGTCTCTATAAGACGCTAAAAAACATTCGCTTTGAAGGATCATAGCAGTGCTTAACCGATACCCTTTGTGGAAGAACTTATTAGTGTTGTTCGCACTAATTATAGGTTTGCTTTATGCACTTCCCAACGTATACGGTGAAGATCCAGCGATTCAAGTAACTGGGGCGCGTGGCGCCTCAGTTACTATGAGCGCTTTGGATACTGTCACCGAAGATTTAAAAAAGAACAATATCCCTTATAAGTCAGTTGTTTTTGAAAAAGGCTCAATACTAGTCCGTTTCAAGGATACTGATACTCAAATCAGCGCTCGCGATATTCTAAATAGTGAATTAGGTGACAACTATATTGTTGCACTCAATCTCGCACCTTCAACACCGTCTTGGCTAGAAGCAATTGGTGCTACACCAATGAAGCTTGGTCTTGATTTGCGTGGTGGTGTTCATTTCCTTATGGAAGTGGATATGGATGCGGCGATGGAAAAACTATTAGGCCAGCAAGAAGAAACCTTCAGAGCTGAATTACGCCAACAGAAAATTCGCTATCGTGCCATCGATAAAACCAAACAAACGGTCTCTGTACGTTTACGTGATGCAGCTCAATTAGAGCAAGCAAAAGCGGTATTAGAGCCACTTCATCCTGATATGGTATTTACTGAAACTGATACCAAAGGACGTTTTGTTTTAACAGCTGGTTTTTCTGAAGCGCGTCTTCAAGAAATTCGCAATTATGCTGTTGAGCAAAATATTACTATTTTACGTAACCGTGTTAATGAATTAGGTGTTGCCGAACCATTGGTACAACGTCAGGGCGCTAACCGAATTGTGGTTGAGCTACCTGGTGTTCAAGATACTGCGCGCGCGAAAGAAATTTTAGGTGCAACCGCTACGCTTGAGTTCCGTGAAGTTGATAGTAATGCTGATCTTGGTGCAGCCGCAGCAGGGCGAGTACCTGCGGGTAGTGAAGTGAAGATGACCCGTGATGGTCGTCCAGCAGTATTGAAAAAACGCGTAATTCTAGCAGGTTCTCATATTACAGATGCAACCTCAAGTGCAGATGAATATGGTCGTCCACAGGTGAATATTTCGCTAGATACTGAAGGCGGCAGCAAAATGACGGCGTTCTCACGTAATAATGTCGGTAAATTAATGGCGACAGTATTTACTGAGTACAAAGACAGCGGTAATCGTACACCTGAAGGTAAAGTGATACTTGAAAAGCACGAAGAAGTGATCAACCAAGCGACCATTCAAACGGCACTTGGACGTAACTTCCGCATTACAGGTATTGATTCTCAACCAGAAGCACATAACCTTGCACTATTGTTACGTGCTGGTGCTTTGATTGCACCTATTTCGATCGTTGAAGAACGTACAATTGGTCCATCTATGGGTCAACAAAATATCGATATGGGTATTCAGGCGTGTATCTGGGGGATGGTGGCAGTTATGCTATTTACCTTATTGTACTACCGTGGTTTTGGTTTAATTGCCAACTTAGCATTGATGATGAATCTGGTATTGATTATTGGTGTGATGTCGATGATCCCAGGTGCAACTATGACCTTGCCAGGTATTGCCGGTATTGTATTAACCGTCGGTATGGCCGTTGATGCGAATGTGCTTATCTTTGAACGTATTCGTGAAGAATTACGTGAAGGTCGAAGCCCTCAGCAAGCGATCCAACAAGGTTATGCCAATGCGTTTAGTACCATTGCCGATGCCAATATCACCACCTTAATGACAGCAATTATTTTGTTTGCTGTCGGTACAGGTGCAATTAAAGGTTTTGCAGTGACATTATCGATCGGTATTTTAACCTCGATGTTTACCGCAATTATCGGTACTCGTGCCGTGGTTAACTTAATCTATGGCGGTAAACGCATAGATAAGTTGTCAATCTAGGAGGACGCATAAATGAAACAGTTATTGAATAGCGATAAAGTTACCGATTTTATGCGTTGGTCAAAATTAGCGTTTATTTTCTCGCTAATGATGATTGCAGCTTCTATTGCGACAATATCAACCAAAGGCTTGAATTGGGGCTTAGACTTTACTGGCGGTACGCTGATTGAAGTGAGCTTTAAAGAGCCGGCCGATTTACCGCTAATTCGAGAATCATTGGCAAAATCAGGCTTTGGCGATGCCATCGTGCAGAACTTTGGTACTGCGCGTGATGTGATGGTGCGGTTGCAACCTCGTGATGGAATTAAAGGCGAAATCCTGGGGAACCAGATTATTGATGCCCTAAAAACTGGCACAGGTCAGCAAGTTGAAATGCGTCGAGTAGAATTTGTTGGCCCTAATGTGGGTGATGAATTAGCCGAAGCGGGTGGCTTGGCGATTCTTATCGCATTACTGTGTATTCTGCTTTATGTATCAGTGCGTTTTGAATGGCGTTTAGCCGCAGGTGCGGTGTTGTCATTGGCACACGATATTATCATTACTGTTGGTATTTTTTCGATTCTACAAATTGAAGTTGATTTAACGATTGTGGCAGCATTACTAACGGTAGTGGGTTATTCACTTAACGATACTATCGTAGTGTTTGACCGTATTCGAGAAAACTTCCGTAAGATGCGCAAACAAACCGCTGAAGAAATTATGAACAGCTCTCTTTCTCAAACATTGAGCCGAACATTAATTACTTCCAGCACCACCTTGTTTGTTGTTATTGCGTTGTTCTTAAAAGGCGGCGCAATGATTCAAGGGTTTGCATTAGCACTATTGATTGGTATTACCGTCGGTACTTACTCTTCAATCTATGTGGCATCAGCGTTAGCGCTTAAATTGGGTATCACCCGTGAGCACTTAATGCCGACACCATTAGATAAAGAAGGTGAAGAAATTGATGCGATGCCATAGCCGTAAGTAGCTTCTACTATCGGTAAAGTCATCATTAATTATGCGGAGTCTTCGGACTCCGTTTTTTATAGGCAACAAAAAACGCCCTGCTGTTAATACCAGCAGGGCGTTTTATTTAGCGGGTTGTAATCAATGATTACTTAGCCAGAGCGTCGCTACCGAATTCACGGATTTTAGCAAGCATTGGCTTAACTACACGTGCGTTACCAGCAACAATGTTACCAGTCGTTAGGTAGTTAGTGTTACCCGTAAAGTCAGCACAGATAGCACCAGCTTCACGCGCGATTAATTCACCAGCAGCAAGTTCCCAAGGCTTTTGGCCTAACTTGAATACACCGTCAACACGGCCAGCAGCTAGGTAACAAAGATCCAATGCAGTACAACCTGATTGACGCATGTCATCACATTCTACAAATAAAGCATTTTGGATTTTTAGGTAGCTTTCAGCGTGTTGTTTAGCAGCAAAAGGAAGACCTGTTGCTAACACAGTACCTGTTAGATCACGTGGCTGAGATGCACGTAGACGTAGGCTATTAAGTTGCGCGCCTGCACCACGAGTAGCCGTGAACAGTTCGTTACGAGCTGGGTCGTAAACTGCAGCAACTTCTGTACGACCACGCATGCGTAGTGCGATAGAAACTGCATAGTGAGGATAACCACGAACGAAGTTCTTGGTGCCATCCACTGGGTCAATTATCCACTGACACTCTTTGTCACGTCCTTCTTTCGTACCAGACTCAGCTGCAATGATGCAGTGATCAGGGTAAGATTTTAGGATTGTCTCGATGATGATAGCTTCTGCTTCATGATCGATATTGGTAACAACATCATTACCTTTATTAGCAACCTCAATAGATTGAGGTTTTTCTAGAGATTTAATGACATGGTCACCAGCCTTTCGCACAGCGCGAATGGCAATATTAAGCATCGGATGCATAGGATTTTCCCAACGGATGTTAAAGAACTAAAAAGCGGCGGCGAGTATAACAGAGCTATAAAAAAAAGGAAGTGGTTATTTTTTCGACGTTAGCGAGTGCTGAAAAAATGAATAATGACGGTATTTTATTTATTGATGACAGTAATGACTAATAACAACCATCAAATAGACATGTTTTCTTCATTTTTGTTATGGCTGTGCTACTATCTCTGAGCGTTAAATTAGACTGGAATATAGCGACATCATGTTAGATAAAATTCGCGTTGTCCTCATTGGCACGTCACATCCTGGAAATATCGGTTCTGCAGCTCGCGCAATGAAAGTTATGGGGTTAACCAACCTTGTTCTTGTTGATCCTGCCTGTGAAATTGACAGTCATACAATTGCTTTAGCAGCCGGTGCCGCCGATGTGGTTAAGAACGCTAAGATTGTAAAAACATTAGATGAAGCCGTTGCTGATTGCGGATTAGTTGTTGGCTCAAGTGCACGTTCTCGCACCTTAGAGTGGCCACAATTGGATCCTCGCGAAAATGGCATTAAAGTTATCGCAGAGTCTGAACAGCACCCGGTAGCCATATTATTTGGTCGTGAGCGTACTGGCCTGACTAATGAAGAATTACAAAAATGTCATTGTCATGTTTATATTCCAGCTAACCCTGAATATAGTTCATTGAACCTTGCAATGGCAGTTCAAACGGTAACCTACGAAGTTCGTATGGCATACCTTGATGCGACCAAGCATCAATCTACAGCGGTTGTTGATGAATACCCACGTGCTGATGAACTTGAACGGTTTTATGAGCATCTTGAAAAAGTAACCAGCCAAACGCGATTTATTAATAAAAATCATCCAGGCATGGTAATGGTAAAATTACGCCGCATGTTTACCCGTGCTCGTCCTGAGCAGCAGGAACTAAATATTTTACGCGGCATTCTATCGTCAGTAGAAAAGACGATTGAAACCTTAGAGAAGAACAATAAATAACGGCTTTCGCAAGCCAGCGAAAGACCTACTGTTTTAGTGGGTTAAATACTTGACCAAATTAGTCGGGTATGAGAGACTGCCTCTATAAATTCAAGTAGGTAGCCATGTTATGAAGTTGACTTCAAAAGGAAGATACGCTGTGACGGCAATGTTAGATGTAGCATTGCATTCACATAATGGACCAGTACCGTTGGCTGATATTTCAGAACGTCAAGGGATCTCGTTGTCCTACCTAGAACAACTCTTTTCGCGTCTTCGTAAAGCGGGCTTAGTAACAAGTGTTCGCGGTCCAGGTGGTGGTTATCGCCTCGGTGAAGATGCCGCCAATATTGCTGTTGGTATGGTTATCGCAGCAGTAGATGAATCAGTTGATGCCACTAAGTGTCAAGGTAAAGGTGGTTGCCAAGGTGGTGTTCGTTGTTTAACTCATACCTTATGGCATGATCTCAGTGATCGCATCAGCGGATTTTTAAATAACATCACTCTTGGTGAGCTGATGAAGGATAATGATGTACAAACAATTGCTGATCGTCAGGATGTAATCCTACAAGGTAATAATAAAACATCATTTGCAAATAAAAAATCACACGACAGCGCCCCTATCGGTGTCGATGTCCGCTCCTAGAGACCAGACGTTCGTGTTTTCGGAGAAGAAAATGAAACTGCCAATATATTTTGATTACTCTGCAACTTGCCCTGTTGATCCACGTGTTGCTGAGAAAATGGTTCAGTGTTTAACAATGGATGGTACGTTTGGTAATCCAGCGTCACGTTCACACCGTTATGGCTGGCAAGCGGAAGAAGCAGTTGATACTGCTCGTGAGTATATTGCTGAGCTAATCAACGCCGATCCTCGTGAAATTGTATTTACCTCAGGTGCTACAGAATCTGATAACCTTGCAATTAAAGGTGCTGCCCACTTTTATAACAAGAAAGGTAAGCACGTTATTACATGTAAAACTGAGCACAAAGCGGTTCTTGACCCATGTCGTCAATTAGAGCGTGAAGGTTATGAGGTAACTTACCTTGAGCCTGAATCAAATGGTCTTATTGATTTGGCTAAACTACGCGACGCAATGCGTGAAGATACTGTGCTGGTTTCTATTATGCATGTGAACAACGAAATTGGTGTTGTTCAAGATATCGCTGCTATTGGTGAAATTTGTCGTGAAAATAAGACAATTTTCCATGTTGATGCTGCACAATCAGCGGGTAAACTGCCGATTGATGTGCAAACAATGAAAGTGGACTTAATCTCATTTTCTGCGCACAAGATCTACGGTCCTAAAGGCATTGGTGCATTATATGTACGTCGTAAGCCGCGTATTCGTCTTGAAGCGCAAATGCACGGTGGCGGTCATGAACGTGGTTTCCGTTCTGGTACTCTACCAACGCACCAAATTGTTGGTATGGGCGAAGCATTCCGCATTGCTAAGTTAGAAATGGCACAAGATTACCAACACGCTGTTGATATGCGTGAGCGCTTGCTAAAAGGCCTTGAAGGTATCGAAGAGATGTCTATCAATGGCGATATTGAGCACCGTATTCCCAACAACCTAAACATCAGTTTTGCGTTTGTTGAAGGCGAGTCATTATTAATGGCATTGAAAGATCTTGCTGTATCATCAGGCTCTGCATGTACATCAGCGAGCTTAGAGCCTTCTTATGTACTACGTGCATTAGGTTTAAATGATGAACTTGCACATAGTTCAATCCGTTTCTCTTTTGGTCGTTTCACAACGGCTGAAGAAATTGATTACGCAGTAGTTCAAATTAAACAAGCAGTCGACAAGCTACGTGCAATGTCACCTCTTTGGGATATGTTCAAAGAAGGCATTGATTTAGATACGGTTGAGTGGGCACACCACTAATCTGCGGTTAGGCATTATTCGAGGGAATTTATCATGGCATATAGTGAAAAAGTCATCGATCATTATGAAAATCCGCGTAACGTGGGTTCATTTGACAACGACGATAAAAACATTGGCAGCGGTATGGTGGGTGCACCAGCCTGTGGCGATGTAATGAAACTTCAGATCAAAGTGACTGAAGATGGCATCATTGAAGATGCAAAGTTTAAAACTTACGGTTGTGGTTCTGCTATCGCATCAAGTTCACTGATCACCGAGTGGGTGAAAGGTAAAACATTAGACGAAGCGGCATCAATTAAGAACTCTGCAATTGCAGAAGAGCTTGAATTACCGCCAGTTAAGGTTCACTGTTCAATTCTTGCAGAAGATGCAATTAAAGCAGCAGTTAGCGATTATAAGAAGAAACACGAACAAAAATAATTCTGAGGTTTGAAGTATGGCCATTACTATCACTGAAGCGGCAGCAAGTCGCGTATCGAGTTTTTTAGCTAACCGTGGCAAAGGTATCGGTTTGCGCCTCGGAGTTCGCACTTCAGGATGTTCGGGTATGGCGTATATCCTTGAGTTCGTTGATAACCTTGACGAAGGGGATCAAGTCTTTGAAGAGCAAGGCGTAAAAATTATCGTTGATGCTAAAAGCATGGTTTACTTAGATGGTACCGAGCTTGATTTTGCCAAAGAAGGCCTTAATGAAGGCTTTAAATTTAATAACCCTAACGTGTCTAGCGAATGTGGTTGTGGTGAAAGCTTCAACGTATAATTGCGCATAGTGTTTTATTAAACCTGGCTGCTGGCCGCCATTATGGCGAGTGAGTTGTCAGGTTTATTTTTTATATATGGTTGCGATTATGAATCATTTCGAATTATTTGGATTGCCGTTTCAGTTTGATGTTGATGGCAGTTTATTAGCAACACAATTTCGTGAGTTACAGCGTCGATTCCATCCGGATAATTTTGCTACTGCATCTGAGCGTGATCGATTACTGTCGGTACAAAAAGCGGCTCAGATTAACGATGCTTTTCAAACGTTAAAGAATCCAGTCTCTCGTGCCGAATATATGCTTTCTGAACGCGATGAAGATATTCGTGGTGAGCAAAAGACACTGCAAGATATGGATTTCTTGATGCAGCAAATGGAGCTGCGGGAAGCGTTAGAAGCAATTTCTGAGTGTGCTGATCCTGAATCTGCATTAGTAGATTTTGAACAACAAGCCACAGTTATGTATCAACAACAGTTACAGAAACTGGCACAATTGCTTAATCAAGAAAATTGGTTTGAAGCTGCAGATGCAGTACGTAAGTTAAAGTTTATTGTTAAGTTGCGTGATGAAGTCGAACGTCTTGAAGAATCATTATTTGACTAATCATCAACTTGCGTTATTTAGACAGGAACGATAATGGCATTTTTACAGATTTCTGAACCCGGTCAAAGTGCAGCACCGCATCAACAAAAATTAGCGGTAGGTATTGATTTAGGGACGACAAACTCATTAGTGGCAACTGTCCGTAGTGGCGTTGCAGAAACATTAAAAGATGCTGAAGGACGTTCAATTTTACCCTCAGTGGTTCACTATACTGAGAAACATGTGTTAACTGGAGATGCTGCGCGTGCGTATGCACAACGCGATCCTGTGAATACTATTTTATCGGTAAAACGTCTTATGGGACGCTCATTGGTTGATATTGAGCAACGTTATCCGCAATTACCTTATCAATTTACCGCATCAGAAAATGGCTTACCGCAGTTAGTGACTCGCCAAGGTGCGATGAATCCGGTACAAATCTCTGCTGAAATTTTAAAATCATTAAGTCAGCGTGCAGTAGAAAGCTTAGGCGGCGATCTTGAAGGTGTTGTGATCACCGTGCCGGCTTATTTTGATGATGCTCAGCGAGCAGGTACAAAAGATGCGGCTAAGTTAGCCAATTTAAATGTTTTGCGCTTACTTAATGAACCAACGGCAGCAGCCATTGCTTATGGTCTTGATTCTGGTCAAGAAGGTGTTATCGCTGTTTATGATCTCGGTGGTGGTACATTTGATATTTCGATTCTACGTCTGTCTAAAGGTGTATTTGAAGTATTAGCGACCGGTGGTGATTCTGCATTAGGTGGTGATGATCTTGATCAGCTAATTGCTGATTGGATATTAACTCAAGCTCAGTTCACTGAAACATTAACCCCGCAACAACGTCGTGAATTACACGATGCTGCTCAACAAGCGAAAGTGGCTTTGAGTGACGCTGATAGCGTTGCCATCAATGTCCTTGGTTGGCAGGGTGATATCACTCGTGAGCAATTTAATACGCTAGTAACGCCATTAATTAAGAAAACCTTATTTGCGTGTCGTCGTGCGCTAAAAGATGCTGATATCACTATTGATGACGTGATTGAAACCGTGATGGTCGGCGGTTCAACCCGTGTACCATTAGTACGTGAATTAGTCGGGAACTTCTTTGGTAAAACACCACTAACCTCGATTGACCCTGATCAGGTGGTTGCGATTGGTGCAGCTATTCAAGCTGATATTCTGGTGGGTAATAAACCCGACTCAGAGATGTTGTTACTTGATGTGATTCCATTGTCATTAGGCATTGAAACCATGGGTGGCATGATTGAGAAAATTATTCCACGTAACACTACGTTACCTGTAGCGCGCGCTCAAGAATTCACCACTTTTAAAGATGGTCAGACAGCAATGTCGGTTCATATTGTTCAAGGTGAGCGTGAAATGGTGAGTGATTGCCGCTCATTAGCTCGATTTACTTTGCGTGGTATTCCACCAATGGCGGCTGGTGCAGCTCATATTCGTGTTACTTATCAAGTTGATGCGGATGGTTTGTTGTCGGTAACAGCAATGGAAAAAAGTAGCGGTGTACAATCATCAATTCAAGTGAAGCCATCGTATGGTCTTTCTGATGATGAGATTGCAACCATGCTCCGCGATTCAATGACATTTGCTCAAGATGATAAAGATGCGCGTGCATTAGCGGAACAACAGGTTGAAGCCGATCGTGTACTTGAAGGCTTAATCGCGGCATTGGCTGCAGATGGTGAAACCTTATTAAGTGTTCAAGAGCGCGATGAGTTAGAAACTGTAATGATGGAACTGGTTCAATTACGTCAGAGTGGCGATACTCGTGCAATTGAAGCAGGAATTAAGAAAACTGATAAGGCCAGCCAAGAATTTGCGTCACGTCGAATGGATCAATCTATTCGTCAAGCGTTAGCTGGTCAGTCTATTGATGAGGTTTAAGCATGCCTAAGATTATAATTTTACCTAATGAAGAACATTGCCCTGAAGGCGCAATTTTAGACGCACAATCTGGCGAAACAATCCTAGATGTTGCATTGCGCAATGGCATTGAAATTGAGCATGCATGTGAAAAGTCTTGTGCATGTACTACATGTCATGTTGTTGTTCGTGAGGGCTTTGATTCTCTAAATGAGAGCGATGAACTTGAAGATGACATGCTTGATAAGGCATGGGGACTTGAGCCTGAATCTCGCTTAAGTTGTCAAGCGCGTATAGCTGATGATGACTTAGTGGTCGATATTCCACGTTATACCGTTAACCTCGCTTCTGAAGCACATTAATCGAAACAACTAAATAGGTCGCCATTGTGGTGGCCTATTTTTTTAGCTATTGATTAGGGTTAGGACTATTTATTGAAGTGATAGTTAAGTTAATTTGTTATTTGTATTCAAAAATGAGGATTTATTATGAGTTTACAATGGATTGATTCGCGTGATATTGCGATTGAATTGATTGAACTTCATCCTGATGTTGATCCAACCCAAGTTCGCTTTACCGATCTTCGTGAGTGGATTATTGCGCTGGATGAATTTGATGATGATATTGATCACTGCAATGAAAAGATTTTAGAAGCGGTACAAATGTGTTGGATTGACGAGCAATAATCACTATACCGAAAAATTCTGTTTTATGGTTGCCTCTCAAGGGTGATGAGCATAGTCTTATTAACGACAAAAATAGAATAACAATAACGCAGTAATCAGCTTTGTTTCATTGCTTTGGCTGTGTGATATTTATCAAGGAGCGTATCAATGTCTACCATAATGTCTGTGGGTCTTTCTCATCAAGCAGCAGGTTCACAGTGGGGAACCAATGCATTAATTAGTTTTGGTGCTGAAGGCTGTGTGATTCATGTCTCCACCAATGATCTTTTTGGCGATATTCAACGTGCTGGTCGTCGGTTGGATGCGCAAGGCATTAAAGCCGTTAACTTAACGGGCATGGCATGGGGCTTAGACGCAATTTGGGCGTTCTTACAAGGCTATCGTAATCCTAAAGCAGACAATACTGTGCAGTGGTCAGCCTTATCGGCGCTTGATGAAGCGGAATTGCAGGCGCGGATCAAAACCATTAATTGGGTGTGCGATATTATTAACCAACCGGCAGATGTGGTTGCGCCTTCACAATTGGCCGCTCGCGCTGGTGAGTTTATTAAATCATTAGCCCCTGAACATGTTACCTATAAAATCGTTAAAGGTTATGATTTACTAGATGAAGGTTGGAACGGTATTCATGCCGTTGGTCGTGGCTCTGATCACCGCCCGGCGATGCTACGCTTAGATTACAACCCAACGGGTGATGCTAATGCACCAGTCTTCGCTTGTGTTGTTGGTAAAGGAATTACTTTTGATTCCGGTGGTTATAGCATTAAGCCTTCTGCGGGTATGACAGCAATGAAAGCGGATATGGGCGGTGCAGCTTTAGCAACAGGAGGTCTAGCATTAGCAATGGCACGTGGGCTTAATAAGCGAATTAAACTGGTTCTATGTTGTGCTGAGAATATGATTTCAGGCCGTGCATTAAAACTTGGCGATATCATTAAGTATAAAAACGGTAAAACAGTTGAAGTACTTAATACCGACGCTGAAGGCCGATTAGTGTTAGCCGATGGTTTAATGTATGCCAATAGCCAGCAACCAGAGTTGATCATTGATTGCGCGACCTTGACGGGCTCTGCCAAAATGGCATTAGGTAATGATTACCATGCGTTATTGAGTTTTGACCAAGCGTTATCGCGTCAAGCATTAGCCGCAGCAGCACAAGAAGGTGAAGGCATGTGGCCGCTACCTTTAGCTGAAATTCACCGTAATATGTTGCCATCGAATTTTGCTGATTTAGCCAATATTTCAAGTGGTGATTTTATGCCTGGAGCAAGTACAGCGGCGGCATTCTTATCGTATTTTGTTGATGATTATCAGCAAGGCTGGATGCACATTGATGCCAGTGGCACTTTCCGTAAGAGCGGTAATGACCAATGGGCAGCAGGCGCAACGGGTATGGGGGTTAAAACACTAGCACGTATTCTTGCGCAATAATTATTCTGCCAACAAAAAGCCTTCTTAAGCAGTTTAAGAGGGCTTTTTTTATATTTAAATTACGCCAAATAAAAAATATAGACTATAAATAAAACAAGAGGTTATAAATAATGTTGACAGTAAACTTATCAAAAGAGCCCGCACGTGCTCCTTGGGGTATTAATGCCTTAATCAGTTACCAAACTGATAGTGTCACTGTGCATTATGGTGATACATTTAATTTGCGTCGTATTCAGCAGGCTGGCCGTCAAATTCAAACTCAATCAATCACTGCAGTCAGTTTAAAAGGTGATGGTTGGAACTATGAACGTCAATGGGCATTTTATTGCGGCTTTGCAGCGACTATGGATAACGTCACTATCCAGTGGGCATCGATTGATGAAGATGAGTTGGAACTGTTGAATGCGCGTCGGCATAGTCATGACTGGGCGCGAACCTTGATTAATACTGGCCCTGATAGCATTTATCCACAAAAATTAGCCCAAGCAGCAGTGCAGTTTTTATCTGACATTGGTGGTGATCATATCAGTGCGCAAATGATTGTGGGTGATGAACTACTCGCTGACGGTTGGATTGGTATTCATAGTGTTGGTCGCGGAAGTCAACATCCACCGGTATTGTTAGAACTTGATTATAACCCTACAGGTAATCCTGATGCACCGATTAGCGCTTGTTTGGTAGGTAAGGGAATCACCTTTGATTCCGGTGGTTATAGCTTAAAGCCAAGTGCTGGCATGGTCAGTATGAAATGTGACATGGGGGGCGCGGCAACGGTTACTGCTGCATTAGGGTATGCTATTGCACAAGGTTTAGCTCAACGGGTCAAACTTATTCTTTGTTGTGCTGAAAATATGGTGTCAGGCGATGCTTATAAGCTTGGCGATGTGTTAACGTATAACAATGGAGTATCTGTTGAAATAGTAAATACTGATGCTGAAGGGCGATTAGTATTAGCCGATGGCTTATTGCTTGCTTCTGCAACCAAAGCCCCATTAATTATTGATGCTGCCACGTTAACAGGCGCAGCAATGATGGCGGTCGGTAGTGATTACAATGCTATTTTTGGTTTTGATAAACCATTGTTAGCCCGTGCTCAACAGCTATCAGAATTAGTCAATGAACCTGCGTGGCCATTACCACTTGAAAAGTGGCATCAAGATTACTGTCCGTCTGCATTTGCAGATACCGCCAATAGTCGCGTTCAAAAAGGTGGTGGCATGGGAGGAGCTTCAAATGCGGCAGGATTTTTATCGCGCTTTGTTGATACCGATAATTGTGGTTGGATTCATTTCGATCTAGCAGCATGTTATCGTGACAGTGCTGATCCACGTTGGGCAGTCGGTGCAACGGGCTTAGGTATTGCTAATATTGCAGGATTACTATTGTAAGGTAAGGATCCCTATCAGTGGATACTAAGTAAATGGACGGCAACTAGACTCAAAAGGAAACTATAATAATGACAATAGAAAAAACTTTTTCAATCGTAAAGCCGGATGCTGTTAAACGAAATTTAATTGGCGCTATTTATCAACGTTTTGAAAATGCAGGTTTGAAAATTGTAGCGGCAAAAATGTTACAGCTGACAAAAGTGCAAGCTCAGGGCTTTTATGCTGAACATGAAGGTAAGCCTTTTTTTGACGAATTAGTTGATTTTATGACATCAGGACCGGTGATGGTGCAAGTGCTTGAAGGTGAAGATGCCATTGTTCGTTATCGAGAACTGATGGGAAAAACTAATCCTCAAGAAGCTGCGTGCGGTACTATTCGTGCCGATTTTGCTATTAGTTTACGTTATAACTCGGTTCATGGTTCAGATAGCCCAGTATCAGCAGAGCGTGAAATTGGCTACTTTTTTGCTGCTGAAGAGTTATGTCCTCGTAGTTAATGACTGTGCAGTGATGAAAAAATAAGCAAAACCAAATACTAAAGGGAGGCTCAGGCTTCCCTTTGCTATTTTAAGCACCAAGATTACTATCGCCGCTAAAATAACCATACAGTGAACAGGTGGAAACCCGCGCCTAAAGGCTGTACAATTTCGCGCCTCAAACCCTGGTAACTTCGATGGGACTGCCGATTGCAGATCTCCGAGTTATAAAGGCGCAGCAATAGTCATTTTTAGTGAGGCACCAACCGATGACAACTGTCAAAATTAATCTGCTGGATTTCGATCGCAAAGGTCTGCGTAAATACTTTGCCGAAGAGCTTAATGAAAAGCCATTCCGAGCAGATCAGATAATGAAATGGATCTATCATTTCGGTTGTGATGACTTTGAGCAAATGAACAATATTAATAAAAAGTTGCGCGAAAAATTACAGCGTGTAGCTGAAATTCGTGCGCCTGAAGTTTCTAATGCGCAATACTCAAGTGACGGCACCATTAAATGGGCTATGCGTGTTGGTGATCAAGACGTAGAAACAGTTTATATTCCTGATGAAGATCGTGCGACGTTATGCGTGTCTTCTCAAGTAGGTTGTGCGTTAGAGTGTAAGTTCTGTTCAACAGGCCAACAAGGCTTTAACCGTAATCTACGTGTATCTGAAATTATTGGTCAGGTATGGCGTGCATCAAAAGAAATTGGCTTACAAAAAGAAACCGGTCGTCGTCCTATTACTAATATCGTAATGATGGGTATGGGTGAGCCATTACTGAACATGAAAAACTTAATTCCAGCATTAGAAATTATGCTTGATGATTTAGGTTTTGGGTTATCTAAGCGTCGCGTTACCGTATCAACTTCTGGTGTGGTTTCTGGCCTAGAACAAATGATCGGTACTATTGATGTTGCATTGGCTATTTCATTACATGCGCCAACCGATGAATTACGTTCGCAAATTATGCCAATTAATGATCGTTGGGATATTGAAACGTTTCTTGATGCTGTGCGTCGTTACGTTAATTCAACCAATGCTAACCGTGGTCGTGTAACGATTGAATACGTGCTACTTGATCATGTCAATGATGATATGGAGCATGCACGTCAGTTAGGCCGTCTACTAAAAGACACGCCAGCGAAGATTAACTTGATTCCATTTAACCCATATCCGGGATCTCCGTATAAAAAACCTAGTAATTCACGTATAGATCGCTTTATGAAAACTCTAATGGAGTATGATTACACAGTTACTGTACGTAAAACGCGTGGTGATGATATTGATGCAGCGTGTGGCCAGTTAGTGGGTGATGTTATTGATCGAACTAAACGCACTCAAGCTAAATTATCAACGGGTGAACCGATTGCAGTGAAAACCCTTTAAATTAGATTAGCGATTATAATCACTTCGCGGTTTAACATGGATGTTAAGGTGAGTAAAAATGATACGATGGATACATTATCCATTATTTTCTTGTTTACTGTTGGCCGGTTGTGCCACTGTGACAGTAGAAAATAGCGCTGAACAATTCAATGCCATTGATGCTGCTGAAGCACGAATGACATTGGGGTTAAGTTATTTAAAAGTAGGTCAATGGCAACGTGCCCGTGAAAATCTGGAGCAAGCATTAGAGTATGCGCCAGATTATTATCGTGTCCAAAATGCCATGGCCTATTATTATCAAAAGGTAGGTGAAAACGCCGCTGCTGAAGAAATGTATAAAAAGGCCTTAAAGGACTCACCTAAAAATGGTGACGTACTTAATAATTACGGGGTGTTTTTATGTAGCGAAGGGCGTTATGACGAAGCCATCAGTGCTTTTGTTAAAGCTATCGATCAACCTTACTATTACCTTATTTCGGCAAGTTATGAAAATGCAGGTTTATGTAGCGATAAACAAGGCAATGACTTACAAGCGATAGATTATTTTGAAAAAGCACTTTCTCATGATCCATATCGTCCGAAATCAATGTTACAACTGGCACGACTACAATTAGACGCTAATAATTATAAAGACGCTCGTGTACTGTTGTTTAAATTTAATAAGCGATATGGGTATACAGCAAATAGCTTGCTGTTACTTATTCAGTTAGAAAACCAAACTGGACGGTTAACTTTGGTCACTAAATACGCTAACTTATTAAAAGAACAATTCCCTGATTCTCAGCAATATCAGAATTATCTAGCCAATGAATACTGAACATAACGATTCATCTCAACCAAACAATGTTGCACGACCAGGCGATATGCTTCGTCAGGCGCGCGAACAATTAGGTTACTCACAAACAGATATCGCGAACCGATTACGGCTACGATTATCTGTTATCAATGATATTGAAAGTAACTGCTTTGATAGTGAAAAGATATCGACATTTACTCGAGGGTATGTGAGATCGTATGCAAAGTATGTTGGTTTAGATGATGTTGCCGTAGTTGGTTTACTTGACGATTATGGTCACTCGAAACCGAAAGCACAAGAAATGCAAAGTTTCTCACGCCGCACTAACCATGAAGCGCATGATAGCCGTATAATGGGGCTAACATGGATTTTAGCGGTGATTTTTGTCGGTGTGACAGCGGTATGGTGGTGGCAAAATAGTCACTTAGATCGTGATCTTACACCTGCAGTTGATGTGGCTAATGTTGAAACGCCAGCACTAACGGATGATACACCAGTTGTGGTTGAACCATCTGCAACAACGGTAACGGCTGAGACGAGTAGCACCGATACAACGGCGGCAGATGTTACGCCACCGCCAACGGATGTAACTGCTTCAAATGTTACGCCTGCTGCAATCAACATTGATACAGTGCAGGCTCCAGTCGTCACAACAGATACAGCAATAAAACCTGTGGCTGCAGTTACGGCTGACACTTCAACGACAGCAGCAGTAACACCTGTTGTAACAACAGAGGTTGCAGCCGCACCGGCATTAGAGCTTACGTTTGCTGCCGATTGTTGGATTGATATTCGTGATGCAAATGGTAAACGTCTTGAAAGTGGCATTAAGACTGCGGGTCAAACACTTACTCTTGATGGCAAGGCGCCGTTTCGAGTGCGACTTGGTGCGCCAAGTGCCGTTAAAATAGAAATTAAAGGGCAACCTTTCGATCTTAGCCGTTATCCGGCGGGTCGACCTGTAACGTTAACGTTGCCGTAGTAATAGAGAATAATAAACATGCATAACGAATCACCCATTATACGTCGCCAATCAAGCCGAATTTATGTCGGTAATGTGCCTATTGGCGATGGCGCTCCGATTGCTGTGCAGTCGATGACCAATACCCGTACCACAGATGTTGAGGCTACGGTTGCTCAAATTCGAGCGCTGGAAAAAGTAGGTGCCGATATCGTTCGTGTTTCTGTACCGACAATGGATGCCGCTGAAGCATTTAAGTTGATCAAGCAACAAGTCAATGTTCCTTTAGTTGCTGATATTCATTTTGATTATCGTATTGCATTGAAAGTAGCTGAATACGGCGTTGATTGTTTGCGTATTAACCCTGGTAATATTGGTCGTGAAGATCGTATTCGCTCAGTGGTTGAATGTGCGCGTGATAATAATATTCCAATTCGAATTGGCGTCAATGGCGGCTCGTTAGAAAAAGAAATTCAACAAAAATACGGTGAGCCAACGCCAGCTGCGTTAGTTGAATCAGCGATGCGCCATGTCGAGATTTTAGATCGCCTTAACTTTGATCAATTCAAAGTTAGTGTTAAAGCTTCTGATGTGTTTCTTGCGGTTGAATCTTACCGCTTATTAGCAAAGCAAATTATTCAGCCATTGCATTTAGGTATTACTGAAGCGGGTGGTGCGCGCGCAGGTTCTGTGAAATCAGCTGTGGGTCTAGGAATGCTATTAGCTGAAGGCATTGGTGATACGTTACGTATTTCATTAGCTGCAGATCCAGTTGAAGAGATCAAAGTAGGATTTGATATTTTAAAATCGCTGCGTATTCGCTCGCGTGGAATTAACTTTATTGCTTGCCCAACTTGTTCACGTCAAGAGTTTGATGTTATCGCAACGGTCAATGAATTAGAGCAACGCTTAGAAGATATCGTGATTCCAATGGATGTTTCTATTATTGGTTGTGTGGTTAATGGTCCAGGTGAAGCTGAAGCTTCGCATCTAGGTATTGCTGGTGGTAATCGTAAAAGTGCCTTCTATGAAGACGGTATTCGTCAAAAAGAACGCTTTGATAACGATAACGTCATTGATCAACTTGAGGCTAAAATCCGCGCAAAAGCCTCAATGTTAGACCTAAACAATCGTATTGATATTACGCAATAACATAAAATAGTAAAAACCATGCTGTTATTGTGGCAGCATGGTTCACTATTTCCGCAATAAATTATATATTCGATTTAAATCCCCATCGAAAAATGAGAATAATCGTGGCGAAACAAATTCAAGCAATTCGAGGCATGAACGATTGCCTACCAACACAAACTCCACTTTGGCAAAAAGTCGAAGGTACAGTTAAACAAGTGATCAGTGCATATGGTTACAATGAAATCCGTATGCCAATTGTTGAGTCGACACATTTGTTTAAACGTGCAATCGGCGAAGTTACTGATGTTGTTGAAAAAGAAATGTACACCTTTGATGATCGTAATGGCGATAGCCTAACATTACGTCCAGAAGGTACAGCAAGCTGTGTACGTGCTGGTATCGAAAATGGTCTGCTTTACAATCAAGAACAACGTTTATGGTACATGGGCCCAATGTTCCGTCATGAGCGTCCACAAAAAGGTCGTTACCGTCAATTCCACCAAGTTGGTGTAGAAGTATTTGGTATTGATGGCCCGGATGTTGATGCCGAATTGATCATGATGACCGCGCGTTTATGGCGTGAACTTGGTATTAATGACCATGTTCGTCTAGAGTTAAATTCTATTGGTTCACTGCAAGCACGTGCAGAGTACCGCACTGCATTAATTGCGTTCCTTGAACAGCATATGGATGTATTAGATGAAGACGCTAAGCGTCGTATGTACACTAATCCACTGCGTGTACTTGATACTAAAAACCCAGCGATTCAAGAAATCCTTGTTGATGCACCAATGCTTTCAGCGTACCTCGATCCAGAATCACAGCAACATTTTACTGGATTATGTGAACTATTAGACGCTGCTGGCATCAAATACCAAGTAAATGAGCGCCTTGTACGTGGTTTAGATTATTATAACCGTACTGTATTTGAGTGGATCACTGATAGCTTAGGTGCACAAGGTACAGTATGTGGTGGTGGTCGTTACGACGGTCTAGTTGAACAACTAGGCGGTAAAGCAACCTCATCAGTCGGTTTTGCGATGGGCCTTGAGCGTTTGGTATTACTGATGGAAGCACTAGAGCAAGACGATGTACGTCGCTCGGTTGATGTTTACATGGTAACTGCCGGTGAAGGTACATTAACTGCTGGTATGCTGCTTGCAGAAAAGTTACGTAACCAATTACCACAGTTACGCATTATGTCTAACTTTGGTGGCGGTAATTTTAAAAAGCAATTTAAACGTGCTGATAACGTAGGTGCAGCCATTGCCCTGGTTCTTGGTGAAAATGAAATTGCACAAAACACGGTTGTGGTTAAAGATCTCCATGGCGGTGAACAAACAACCATGGCACAGGACGAGGTTGCCGCTAAATTGGCAGCGTTGATTTAAGAGAGGACAGGAAGTGAACGAGTACGCCACAGAAGAACAACAGGTTGAAGCGATAAAATCGTGGTGGCAAGATAACGGCAAAGCCGTTGTTCTAGGCGCTGTGATTGGTTTAGGCGGTCTATTAGGCTGGCGTTACTACCAGGCCGAAGTCCATGCTGCGAAGCATTTAGCATCAGATTCCTATACTCAAGTAGTTACAGCTCTCGACAACAATAGTAAAACTGCTGTCACTGAAGCGCAAACGTTCATTGAAGCTAACAAAGACAGCCAATACGCTGTTCTTGCAGCATTACAATTAGCGAAAGTTCAAGTTGAAAATAACGATCTTGATGGTGCAATTACTCAACTTAATTGGGTAATTAATAATACTAAAGATAACGCTATTTTACCGTTAGCTGTAACGCGTCTAGCACGTATTTACGCTCAACAACAAAAATTTGATCTAGCTTTAACTGAACTTAAAAAAGTAACGATTCCAAGCTGGAATGAAAATATTGCTGAATTACGTGGCGATATTTTGCTACAAAAAGGCGATATTCCAGCTGCTCGTGAAGCATATATAGAAGCTCAGCAAGATGGTTCATCACCAGCATTGCAAATGAAGCTTAATGACTTAGCTCAATAAGGCGGACATGATGCATAAGGTGTTAAAACGAGCTTTAGCCGTAGCAGTTGCTGTGAGCGTACTATCGGGGTGTGCCAGTGAAGTTGATTCTATTCATATGGCACCATTGCCAAAAGTAGATAATACCTTCACACCAAAAACCGATTGGAGCCACAGTGTCGGTGACGGCGTTTCTGGCTACTATTCAAAACTGACTCCTGTTGTTGGTCAGAATAAAGTCTTTGTTGCAGATCGTAATGGTTTGGTTGAGGCTTTGAATCCTAGTAACGGTAAAGTGTTATGGGAAAATGACTTAGAGAAAGAGACTCCTGTTAAAATTTCTGGCGGCTTAGTATTAGCTGACGGGAAAATTTTCATGGGTACCGAAAATGCAGACGTTATCGCATTAGATGCCGAAACTGGTAAAGAAGTTTGGCGTGCTAAAGTTGCAGGTGAAGTGCTGTCAAAACCATTAGTTGATAGTGGTATTGTGGTTGTTAATACCAGTAGTGGCGTGTTACAAGCACTGAATGCTGATACTGGTAAAAGCAAATGGCAAATCAGCAATGAGATTCCAACCTTAACCTTACGTGGTACTAGCTCACCGGTTGCTATTGCTGGTGGTGTTTTCTGGGGCCTATCAAATGGTCGCTTAGAAGGTGCTATTTTAAATAATGGTCAAGTGTTATGGCAGCAAACAATCTCAACGCCTAAAGGTTCAACTGAAATTGATCGTTTAGTGGATGTTGATGCTGCACCAGTGATTGCTGGCGATCGTCTATACGCGATCGGCTATAATGGTTCATTAGTATCAATTGATCTTCGTAGTGGTCAAATTGCATGGAAACGTAATTATTCATCAGCAACAAATTTTGTGGTTGATGGTAATGAATTGTTCCTTGTAACGTCGAAAGATCATATTGTCGCAGTTGATGCCCGTAGTGGTACCGAACTATGGCAAAACAAAGATCTTCAATATCGTCAACTGAGTGCGCCGGCTGTGATTGATGGCTACTTAGTGACGGGTGATGCGGAAGGATATCTGCACTGGTTAGATACTCAATCCGGTGAATTTGTTTCACAAGAATCGATTGACGGTAGCGGAATTGCGGTACCGCCAGTTGCGCTTGATAACAATGGTTTCATTGTTGTTACTCGTGATGGCGAAATCAACAAAATGCAAATATCGAAATAAGTCGGTATACTGTCGCTAGATTAATTTGTCGGCTCCAGCTGTCTTATGCAGTTGGAGCCGTTGTTGTTATATCCGTTGTGTATATTATTGTCGGATGAAGATAAGTAAATATGCTTATTTGAGGCAAGAATGAACGGTAAAATGTCAATTAAGACTATGAAAAGTAAGAGGTAATTATGATTCCTGTTGTTGCCCTTGTCGGGCGCCCAAACGTGGGTAAATCGACGTTGTTCAATCGTCTTACTCGCACGAGGGATGCACTAGTTGCAGACTTTCCTGGTTTAACTAGGGATCGTAAATACGGTAGAGCTGAGTTAGAAGAGCACGAATTTATTGTTATTGATACCGGCGGTATTGATGGCACAGAGGAAGGTGTTGAAACTAAAATGGCTGAACAGTCATTAGCGGCAATCGAAGAAGCAGACGTGGTACTGTTCTTGGTTGATGGTCGTGCAGGATTAACATCGGCTGATGAAGCAATTGCAAAGCACCTACGTAGCCGTGAAAAGCCAACATTTTTAGTGGTTAACAAGGTTGATGGTATTGACCCTGATACTGCGTGTGCTGAGTTTTGGCGTTTAGGCGTTGATGCGATGTTCCAAATTGCAGCAACCCAAAACCGTGGCGTTACAGCACTAATGGAACGTGCATTAGCACCATTCTCTGATAAATTAAATGCAGAGTTAGCAGCTGAAAATGACGAAGACGGTGAATTTACTCTTGAAGATTTAACCTCAGTTGCAGACATCGAGAAAGCAAACCTTTCTGAAGAAGATGCTGAAGCTGCGTATAAACGTCTACAAGAACAACCAATTAAGATGGCTATCATTGGCCGTCCTAATGTGGGTAAATCAACCCTAACTAACCGTATTCTTGGTGAAGAACGCGTTGTTGTTTACGATATGCCGGGAACAACACGTGACTCTATTTACATTCCAATGGAACGTGATGGTCAAGAATATGTATTGATTGATACTGCAGGTGTTCGTCGTCGTAAGAATATGAGCATGGCAGTTGAGAAGTTTTCTGTTATTCAAACATTGAAAGCTATCGAAGATGCTAACGTTGTATTGTTAGTTATCGATGCGCGTGAAAATATTTCAGATCAAGATCTAAGCCTACTTGGTTTTGTTCTTAACTCTGGTCGCTCATTAGTGATTGCAATTAATAAGTGGGATGGCTTAGATAACGACGTTAAAGATCGCGTTAAATCTGAACTTGATCGTCGTCTTGGTTTTGTTGACTTTGCGCGTATTCACTTTATTTCTGCATTGCATGGCACAGGTGTTGGTCACTTATATGAATCAGTTATTGAAGCGTATAAGTCAGCAACTAAGCGTATTAGCACATCATTGCTAACTCGTATTATGCAAATGGCACAAGATGATCACCAGCCACCAATGATTCGTGGCCGTCGTGTGAAACTTAAGTATGCCCATGCGGGTGGTTATAACCCACCGATTATTGTGATTCACGGTAACCAAGTTAATGACCTTCCGGGTTCTTACAAGCGTTACCTGATGAACTACTACCGTAAGTCATTAGAAATGATGGGTACACCTATTCGAATTCAATTCCAGAATAGTGAGAACCCATTTGAAACAACTAAGCAGAAGTTGACGGTTTCTCAAGAGCGTCAACGCAAGCGTCTAACTAGCGCTTTACATGATCGTAAAAAGTAATTTTTGACGACTGTGTGTTGTTTTTAGATGTGAAAGCCCAACCATAGTGTTGGGCTTTTTTATAAGGAAAATATCATGTCTGCTATTACAGCAACGATGGCGATGCCAACTTTGATTACACCAACCAAAGTCGTTTTTACCCAAAATCAATGGCAAATAGATACCACGGTTATTTGTGCAGAGGCTAATAAAAACGGTACTACATGGGTGGTAACGGCACAGACTCCGTTTCATCCTGTAAGCCATATTTGGCCAGATCATCCCGCTGATCGTGGTCAATTATGCTATCAAGACCAGTGTTATAATGTTGTTGATTGTGTCGTTGGCGCTATCGAAATCGCGACTCAGCAATTGTATATTGCCAGCGATATTCCCGTTAAGCGTGACACCGAAGGCTGGGCATTTGTGGTGGTTCATTCTATAGATGCTGCGATTGTGATTGCAGCTGCTGAAACTGTCACATTAACGGTTGATAAGGCCTATCAACAAGCATTAAGTCGTGGTCACAGCGGTGGTCATTTATCATCACTGGCATTAA
Source organism: Photobacterium andalusiense (assembly GCF_900185625.1). Classification (GTDB taxonomy): domain Bacteria; phylum Pseudomonadota; class Gammaproteobacteria; order Enterobacterales; family Vibrionaceae; genus Photobacterium; species Photobacterium aquimaris. Next base: position 9,175 of record NZ_FYAJ01000013.1, on the reverse strand, counting down.
ATAAAGTGTTGCACCATGATTTTTGGCGCAAAGATCCTAGTCGCCGTGATGAATTAGGTTATTACGATTTCCACAGTTATGCGCAAGAAAAGAGCCTTGTCAGTGAAAATTGCAGTACCGATCATTACCGCTTAGGTAAGACCTTGCGTAAACGAGGGTTAAACAGTGCTGAGATGGTGGCTAATTTAGCTCAAATAACCTTAGACATTAATCAGCAACTTGCACAATGGATCCAATTAGCAACGCCAATAGTGATGCGACGTGAAGGGGAAACATTAACTGACTCACGTTATTGGCAGTGTGATTTAGGCGATGAAGGTATTATTGAAATTCCTTGCGGCGGTACCCATGCAACGTCACTGGCTGAGTATCAATCTTTAGCGGTTAAATTTGAGGTTATCTCTGATCAAGAGATCGTGATGATCACTACAGCAATACCTCTTTAGAACGCGCTAACAAGGGTATTTAAAATCGTCTTCGGACGATTTTTTTTAATTAAACGCTGCTCTATAGCAATAAAAGTCTAATTTTGGTGGTGTTTGATCTTGTTTGCCATGATTTTATTGTTTTATTAAATGTTGTTATACTCGATTAAAATACGAAAGTGTTAATATATTATACTGTTAAAAATCCATATGCAGAATATGTAACTTATGCTTTCGGGATGTGTATTGATAAATATTCTTTTACTAGCTGATCGCTGATCGTGGTTAATAAACACGATGATCACCCATAAGGGTAATGATCATCACTGGGATCATGGTACCTGAATTAATGTTAATTACACACCGTGGCGAATAGTGAAGATCTATCGTGTTAAATATTTATTGGATGGTTTTAATTTTAGTAGCATCTCAGCGAATAATTTTGCATGCTAGAGCAAATTCATTAAGGAGTAATAGAGAGTGAGTGAAAATATTTGTCCGCAATGTGAGAGTGAATTGAGTTGGAAAGATCAGGGGTACTTCTGCGACTATTGCCAACAAAAAGTAATAAAAACAGCGTTTTGTCCTGACTGTTCAGAGCAATTAGAGAAGTTACAAGCGTGTGGTTCTGCAAGCTATTTCTGTAATCATTGCAATGAATTAAAATCAAAATCACGCGTTAAAAGTGTATTTAATGTTGTTGCAGATTAGCGTTATAGCGAAGATGTATGCCGCAATAATGATCACTATTGCGGCTATAAAGCAAACGGTTATGAAGGGTTAACAGTGGTATAAATCTTACCGTCAGTTACGGTTGTGATCAGTTGATCTCCGGCTTTAACTTGATCGCAATGGCGAATAACATTGCCTTTATCATCTCGAGTAATCGAATAACCACGGCTAAGCGTTGCCAGTGGACTTACCGTATCGAGTTTCTCAGCAGCTAATGCTAATTTATGGTTAGCATTAAGTAGCTTACGATCCATAGCATCAAATAATCTGCGTGTCGTGCTCGCCAGTGTGGCTTTATCATGCTGTAAACGTTGCTGTGGCGAATAAAGTGACAGCTTATAGGTATTTTGAGTAATACGTTGTTGCTGTATTTGAGTCTTTTTCAGCATAATCTGCTGTAGTCTACGACTGATATCATCTAAATGCTGTTGTTGTTGATTTAAGCGTAATTGTGGATGTTGACGCTCTAATCGATGACTCAAAAGGTTAATAGATTGGTTCTGCTTGGATAAGTAGCGTTGTACAGCATGCTGTAATTGTCTTTTTTTATGGGCTATCTTTTCTGCTTGTGATGAATTATCGCGGCTGATTAACTCTGCAGCAGCAGATGGCGTTGGTGCGCGCATATCAGCGACAAAATCAGCAATAGTGACATCGACCTCATGACCGACAGCACTGACGATAGGGATCTGACTCGCTGCAATAGTACGAGCAACGATCTCTTCGTTAAATGCCCATAAATCTTCCAATGAGCCACCACCTCGACCAACAATTAATACATCACATTCTTGTCTTGCATTAGCGCGTCCAATCGCTTGAGCTATCGATATTGCTGCGCCATCACCTTGAACCATTGTTGGATAGATAATTACCGCTAAGCTTGGATCACGACGCTTTAATACTTGTAAAATATCGTGCAGTGCCGCACCTGTTTTAGAGGTAATAATACCGACACATTGTGGTTGTGGTGGTAATGGTTTTTTCAATGACTGAGCAAATAAACCTTCTGCAGCAAGGGTCATTTTTAGTTGTTCAAATTGTTGTTGTAAACGACCATCACCCTCTGGTTGCATGCTTTCAATAATCAGTTGATAGTCGCCACGAGGTTCATAAATAGATAATCGTGCTTTGACTAATACTTGATTACCATTGCTCGGTTTAAAAGTGACATGGCGATTGTTGCCTTTGAACATCGCGCATTTTACTTGAGCGCGAGCATCTTTGAGGGTGAAATACCAGTGACCAGAAACTGGCATCGAGAAATTTGATAATTCACCGACAAGCCAAACAATTCCCATTTCATTTTCAAGGATCAGACGAACTTGGGCATTGAGACTGGAAACGGTGTAGATGCGATCGTTAGATTGGCTTTGAGAAGCGAATAGAGTCACGAAGTGAGGTACCTGCTAGCGAATGAGTGGCGGCAGGCGGTCAGAAAACTATCAAATAGAACGAAAAACGCCTAGGCAGATCAATGGACAGATCTTGGCCGTATTTCGTCGACCGCATCACCGGATAGTTAACCGAAATAGACTACTCAGCAAATGTTTTTTGTCAATAAAAAAATAAAAAATAAATATAGCCAAACGATTGCTTCATACGTATAATCCGTTCGCAATATTTTAATCTTCTTTGTAAACCTTTAAATTGGTGTGAGATATTGCATGTTACGAATTAAAAAAGAAGCGTTGACGTTTGATGATGTATTACTAGTTCCTGCTCATTCTACAGTCCTACCTAACACTGCCGATCTGCGCACCCGTCTCACGAAAGAGATTGCTCTTAACATTCCTATGCTATCAGCATCTATGGACACCGTGACTGAAGGTCGCTTAGCTATTGCACTGGCTCAAGAGGGCGGCATTGGCTTTATCCACAAAAACATGTCTATCGAACAACAAGCGGCTGAAGTTCGCATGGTTAAAAAGTTCGAAGCTGGCGTTGTTGCAGAACCTGTTACTGTTAAGCCAAATAACACCATTGCAGATGTTAAGCGTTTAACATTAGAAAATGGTTTTGCAGGTTACCCTGTGGTTACTGATAACAATGAATTAGTTGGTATTATTACTGGCCGTGATGTTCGTTTTGTTACCGACCTTTCAATTAAAGTTGAAGAAGTGATGACGTCTAAAGACAAACTTGCTTCTGCTAAAGAAGGTGCATCTCGCGAAGAAGTTGAAGCTATCATGCAACAGCACCGCGTTGAAAAAGTACTACTTGTTGATGATAACTTCCGTCTAAAAGGAATGATCACCGCCAAAGACTTCCAAAAAGCAGAACGTAAACCAAATGCATGTAAAGATGCGCGCGGTAGCTTACGTGTTGGTGCTGCTGTTGGCGCTGGTGCGGGTAACGAAGAACGTGTTGCTGCATTAGTTGAAGCGGGCGTTGATGTATTACTTATTGATTCATCTCATGGCCACTCAGAAGGTGTTTTACAACGTATTCGTGAAACTCGTGCTGCTTTCCCTAATCTACCAATTGTTGGCGGTAACGTTGCAACGGCTGAAGGTGCTCGTGCACTGATTGAAGCGGGTGTAAGTGCCGTGAAAGTGGGTATTGGCCCGGGTTCAATTTGTACTACTCGTATCGTAACAGGTGTGGGTGTTCCACAAATTACTGCGATTTCAGAAGCGGCATCTGTTGCTGATCAATACGGTATTCCAGTTATTGCTGATGGCGGTATTCGTTACTCTGGTGATTTATGTAAAGCAATCGCTGCTGGTGCATCATGTGTAATGGTTGGCTCAATGTTCGCAGGTACTGAAGAAGCACCGGGTGAAGTTGAACTATACCAAGGCCGTTCATATAAATCATACCGTGGTATGGGTTCATTAGGCGCAATGTCAAAAGGTTCTTCTGACCGTTACTTCCAATCAGATAACGCGGCAGACAAGTTAGTTCCTGAAGGTATTGAAGGCCGTGTGGCATACAAAGGCTTGATGAAAGAAATCGTGCATCAGCAAATGGGTGGTTTACGCTCAAGCATGGGTCTAACAGGCTCTGCAACAATTGAAGATTTACGCACGAAAGCTGAATTTGTACGTATTTCAGGTGCTGGTATGAAAGAATCGCATGTTCATGATGTGACGATTACAAAAGAAGCACCTAACTACCGTATGGGTTAATTGTTAGGCAGTCGGTAGTCTTTTGACGAAAACGATTGCCTAAGTGAAGAAGTTAGATAAAATCGGGGCTAGATATAGCCCCCAATACATTCAATTTTTGAGATAGCTCTATAATGACCACTACCGCAAATATTCATGACCAACGTATTCTTATTTTGGATTTTGGTTCGCAATACACTCAGTTAATTGCCCGTCGTATCCGTGAAATCGGCGTTTACTGTGAGCTTTGGAGCTGGGACGTTGATGAAGCTGATATCCGTGATTTCAATCCAAACGGTATTATTCTTTCTGGTGGTCCTGAAAGTGTTACTGAAGCGGGTTCTCCTCGCGCGCCACAGTATGTATTTGATGCGGGTGTTCCGGTATTTGGTGTGTGTTACGGCATGCAGACCATGGCAGAACAACTGGGTGGTAAAGTAGCAGGTTCTGATGAGCGTGAGTTTGGTTATGCGCAAGTTAAAATTGTTGAGCAGACTGCTTTCTTAAAAGATATTCAAGACGCTGTTGCTGCTGATGGTACACCACTGCTTGATGTGTGGATGAGCCACGGTGACAAAGTTGTCGAAATTCCAGCAGATTTTGTCAAAATTGCTGAAACAGATACCTGTCCATTTGCTGCGATGGCAAATGAAGACAAGCGTTTCTATGGCGTGCAATTCCACCCAGAAGTTACGCATACTCGCCAAGGTATGAAGTTAATTGAAAACTTTGTAATGAATGTGTGTGGCTGTGAAAAGCTATGGACATCAGCCAATATTATTGAAGATGCGATTGAACGTATCAAAGAACAAGTGGGTGACGATGAAGTTATCCTTGGTCTTTCTGGTGGCGTTGATTCATCTGTGGTTGCAATGCTTATTCACCGCGCGATTGGCGATAAGCTAACGTGCGTATTTGTTGATAACGGTTTGCTTCGTCTTAACGAAGGTCAACAAGTAATGGACATGTTTGGTGATAAATTTGGCCTAAATATTGTTCACGTTAAAGCAGAAGATCGTTTCTTAACGGCATTGGCTGGTGTTGATGAGCCAGAAGCAAAACGTAAGATCATCGGTCACGTATTTGTTGATATCTTTGATGAAGAATCAAAGAAACTTAAAAATGCTAAGTGGTTAGCACAAGGTACAATCTACCCTGATGTTATCGAATCTGCGGCATCTAAGACAGGTAAAGCACATGTGATTAAATCACACCATAACGTTGGCGGCTTGCCAGATGATATGGAAATGGGCTTGGTTGAACCATTACGTGAATTATTTAAAGATGAAGTACGTAAGATCGGTCTAGAGCTTGGCTTACCTTATAACATGCTATACCGCCACCCATTCCCAGGGCCAGGTCTAGGTGTACGTGTATTAGGTGAAGTAAAGAAAGAATACTGTGATTTACTACGTCGCGCCGATGCTATCTTCATTGAAGAATTACATAACGCCGATCTTTATAATAAAGTATCACAAGCATTTACTGTGTTCTTACCTGTGCGCTCTGTTGGCGTGATGGGTGATGGTCGTAAATACGATTGGGTTGTATCGCTACGTGCGGTTGAAACTATCGACTTTATGACCGCACATTGGGCACACTTGCCGTACGATTTCTTAGGTAAAGTATCTAATCGTATTATCAATGAAGTAAACGGTATTTCACGCGTTGTTTACGATATTTCAGGCAAACCGCCAGCAACGATTGAGTGGGAATAATCACTGCTTTACTCGCAATAATTGACTAATAAAAAGCACCTACGGGTGCTTTTTTTATGGCTGCAATTTAGCGTTAATTGGGTTTGATTACCCTGGTTGTTAATAAATTGTTTTTTTTATGTGTGTTGTAAGTTTCGTATTAACGATTGGTTACAATATGTTGTGGTAGGTAAGTGTTATAAGTAGGTCTATAACACTGTTTGTTGTGGTAATTTCATTACAATCGTTCAGCGAATATTCAGACTTTATTTGAGCGAAAAAAAAATGAGATCGACTACATATAAGTAGATCCGCACAGCAAACATAACCACATAAGGACATGGAATTACCATGAACGAAAAAACACTTAAGCAAGCACCACCTCCTTCGACGAGTGCGATGGACAAGTTTTTAAATGGTATTGAGCGTGCAGGTAATAAAATTCCTGATCCTGCTTTACTGTTCTTTTGGGGTTTAGTTACCGTTTGGGTTTTGTCTGCGGTGCTATCACAGTTTGATTTTGGCCTTGTGCACCCAGTTACTAAAGATGTTGTGCAAGTGAACAACTTGCTAACGGGTGATGCAATGGCAAGCTTTTTGGCTAACATGGTGAAGAATTTCACCGGTTTTGCGCCATTAGGTATTGTATTAGTTGCAATGTTAGGTGTTGGTGTTGCTGAAGCGTCGGGCTTTATCAATACTGGCCTTAAGAAAATGCTTAACGTTACACCAGCTAAACTGCTGACACCGATGCTAATTTTAGTGGCGATTGTTTCGCATACAGCCGCGGATGCAGGTTATGTATTGGTTATTCCACTAGGTGGTATCATCTTCCACGCGGCTGGTCGTCACCCGCTTGCAGGTATTGCTGCTGCGTTTGCAGGTGTTTCTGGTGGTTTCTCTGCGAACTTTATTCCTTCTGGTATCGACCCATTATTGGCGGGCTTCACCCAAGAAGCAGCTCGCATCATGGATCCAAGTTACATTGTTAACCCGTTAGCAAACCTAATGTTCACTGGTTTATCATCATTTGTTATTGTTGGTATTGGCTGGTACATCACAGATAAAGTGATTGAGCCACGTTTACAAAAAACCGCAATTGATGCTGATGCTGAAGAAGCACCTGATATGGGTTCTTTTACAGCACTAGAAAGTAAAGCGTTCTCATATGCTGGTTGGACAATGCTAGCAGGTATTGCATTGCTTGTTGCGGCAGTATGGCCTGAAACATCACCATTACGTTCACCAACAGGTGAAGTCGCTGCCTTTAATGCACCTGTAATGCAATCTATCGTACCGTTAATTTTTATCCTGTTTGTTATTCCAGGTATTATCTACGGCAAAGTGGCAGGCACATTTAAGCAAAGCGCTGATATTATTAAAGCAATGTCGACCACAATGGCGGGTATGGCTGGCTTTATGGTAATGGTGTTCTTTATTGCACAATTCTTGGTTGCATTTACACAGTCAAACTTAGGTACACTATTAGCACTTTCTGGCGCACAGTTACTGCAAGAAATGAACTTACCTGGCCAAGTAACGATTGTTGGTATGATTTTACTCACTGCAAGCGTTAACTTATTAGTCGGTTCAGCGTCTGCTAAATGGGCATTGATTGGTCCTATCATGGTACCAATGCTGATGGCTGTGGGTATTTCTCCTGAATTAACTCAAGCGGCTTACCGTGTTGGTGACTCAGTATCTAACATTATTTCGCCAATGATGGTGTTCTTCCCATTAGTGGTAGTTTACATGCAGCGTTACGTGAAGAGCTCTGGTATTGGTACATTAGCATCAATGATGATGCCGTACTCAATTGCAATGCTTGTGGGTTGGACTATCTTCCTACTAGCGTACTGGACTCTTGGTATTCCACTAGGTGTTCAAGCGCCTTACACTTACAGCATGTAATTAATAGACTGTAATAACGGTAATTAGCTTTAATACAGAGTTATCGTTAAACAAATAAAAGCCTCGAGCAGTATCACTGTTCGAGGCTTTTTTGTATTCCATTAAACCCTGTCTGCAAAGAGGAGCTTAATAAAATTTAGTGATTATTTATTGAAGTTCTCAACGTGGAAACGAAGATGATCGTCAATAAATGATGCCATAAAGTAGTAGCTGTGGTCATAACCATCTTGCATACGAATTTCTACTGGGTAGTTATTCGCTTCAGCCGCTTCAGCTAGGGTTTCCGTACGAAGTTGACCATCGTTGTAGAAATTATCATGCGTACCTTGATCGACTAACATTGGCATTTTGAGAGTTGCTTTACGCATTAATTCACTTGAATCGTATTGCTTCCAATTTTGTGTATTGGTACCTAAGTAACCAGTAAACGCTTTTTGGCCCCAAGCACAATTCATTGGATTAGTAATCGGACTAAATGCAGATGCTGAGCTGTAGCGCTCAGGGTTACGCATTGCGATCATTAATGCGCCATGTCCACCCATAGAGTGACCACTGATTGCACGTTGCCCAGTTACAGGGAAGTGAGCTTCAATCAATGCTGGTAATTCATTAACAATGTAATCATACATGTGGTAATGACGGTTATACGGTGCTTCTGTTGCATTAACATAGAAACCAGCACCAAGACCAAAGTCATAAGCACCTTGTGGGTCGTCAGCAACACCTTCGCCACGTGGGCTGGTGTCAGGGGCAACAATAGCAACACCTAATTCGGCAGCCATACGCTGTGCACCTGCTTTTTGCATAAAGTTTTCATCAGTACACGTTAGTCCTGATAACCAGTAAATAACCGGTACTTTTTTACCTGCCGCACATTGTGGCGGTAAGTAAATAGCAAAACGCATATCACAATTTAAGACTTCTGAGCGGTGAGTATATTGCTTATGCCAGCCGCCAGCACTTTTATTACAGCTAATATTTTCTAAAGGCATTGGATTTGGTCTCTTGTTAAATTTGCGCAGAGTGTTGATACTCTGCGCATTTTTTATAGCGTTATTATAGAAAGCTTCTAGATAAAAAGCTTACTTATCGAAGTGAATAACCGTACGGATACTCTTACCTTCGTGCAATAGGTCAAATGACTTGTTGATGTCGTCTAGGCCCATGTTGAATGAGATGAAGTCATCAAGTTGGAATTCACCTGCCATGTAACGGTCAACGATACCAGGAAGCTCTGAACGGCCTTTAACACCACCAAATGCAGAACCACGCCATACACGACCAGTTACTAGTTGGAATGGAC